>JAAZGH010000186.1 GCA_012511325.1 Clostridiales bacterium
CCTGCTCGGATACTTATGTTGAACTCGTAAGCAAAAATCGCGAACTGCTGGAACCGTACTTCCTTTTCAACTGCGTATCGGAAGACCTGCGCCAAAAACTCGAGAATAAACAAGACTTCTACCGCAGCTGCGCCGAACACGGACTGCCCTATCCGGCCACTGTAGTCGTCAACAAAGAGTCTTTCCGCACCGTCGAATTGCCCTTTGATTTCCCGGTCGCTGTCAAGGCTGATGACAGCATCGCTTATTTCCATCTGCACTTTGCTGACAAGAAAAAAGCCTATCAGGCTGCCGACAGAGCGGAGCTGATGCTGATTCTGGAGACCGTCTATGAAGCGGGCTACGGCGGCGACATGATTCTGCAGGATTTTATTCCCGGCGGCATGGAAACCATGTATGTACTAAACGCTTATGTCGATCAGACAGGCCAGGTGCGAATGACCTGCACCGCTCGCTGCGCCCTGGACGAATGCCTGCCCGCCGACATCGGCAACTACAATGCTCTGCTCACCGGCGATTACCCTGCTATTGATGCTCAATGCAAGTCCTATCTGGAAAAGATCAACTATCGCGGCTTCGCTAACTTTGACCTCAAGTTCGACCATCGGGACGGTCAGTACAAAGTCTTTGAGCTCAATTTAAGGCAGGGCAGATCCAGTTTCTACGCGACTGCCGCCGGCAACAATCTGGCCGCCTGGCTCGCCGCTGATTTGCTCGGCGAAGGCGCCGCAAAATATGTCCGCAACACAGAGGAGCATTTGTGGCTGAACGTGGCAAAGAAAGTATTGCTTGACTATGCGCCCTCCGAACTTAAGCCCGAACTCAAACGGATG
Source organism: Clostridiales bacterium (assembly GCA_012511325.1). Taxonomy (GTDB): domain Bacteria; phylum Bacillota; class Clostridia; order Saccharofermentanales; family DTU023; genus UBA1046. The sequence goes on from JAAZGH010000186.1 coordinate 834, forward strand.
CTGAAAGCGAAGAAAGTCAGTTATACACTGGATTACGCCCGGGATCAATCTGTGCGCAGACGCTTATCGCTGCTTAGGCGCAAATTGTCAACACTCCGCTATTATCCGCGTTTTTGCGGCAAAGGAAAATGATTAGTCAGAGATAATTACTAGGAAGTTCCAGTGTGATCGCAGCTGTCGGCCTCTGAACCGGTGACCTCGGAGACAGGTTCGATTTCTTCGAAAGTTCGCTTCTGCCGCGGCTTTTTTGCCTCAGTCATTATGCGCTCGATACCGTCGGCCGGTCTCTTGCCGGTTTTGAATTCGACATCTTCCTTGACCAGGTGATAAATCGTAGCTAAGATCGGCACCGCAATTAAAACACCTAAAACTCCGCCGATGCCGCCGCCGACAACAATGGCCAGAAGTATCCAATGCGCGGCCAGGCCGACACGGGTTCCGACAATCTTCGGATAGATAAGATTGCCCTCGATCTGCTGCAGGATAATCAGAAAGATAGAAAAGATCAGGGCATTGAGCGGACTGACAGTAATAATCAAGATGACACCGACAATATTTCCGATATAGGCTCCCAGAATCGGAATTAAGGCAGTAATGCCGACCACACTCGCCACGATCGGTACAAACGGCAGGCCGAGAATGAGCATGCCGATCGCCGTCAGAATGCCGAGAATGAAGGCGCTGAGAAACTGTCCGCCGAAATAGCTCGCAAAGGTCTCATTGGCTACGATCAGAATATGCGAGATCGAAATATTGATCCGATCGGGCAAATAAGCATAGCCCAGTTTCTTGAATTGCCTGACTAACCGTTCTTTATTGGCCAGCAGATAGATGGCAAACATGATAGATAGAACCAGATCCATGAAATGAGACACAACTCTGCCGGCAATACCAATCAGATTGCCAACCCAGTTTTGGATCAGTGTCATTCCCTTGCTGATCATACTGTTGAAATCGAAGTCGGAAAAGAGAATTTTCTCCCGCAGCGTATCCGGCAAGAAATCACTTTCCCGGACCCAATTAATGAATCGGACATAGACTTTGGGCAAACCTTCGGAGACTATGCCAATCGCTTTGACCATTTGCGGGATCACCAGGCCCAGAATAATTGCAATCACGCCCAGTACTATAAGAATGGACAAGAAAAGCGAGACGCTGCGCCGGCTTCTCTTGATTAAGGGATGATCGCTATTGGGAAAGTAAAGCCTTTCTATTCTTACCAGCAACAAATTCAGCGCAAAGGCCAGGAGACCGCCGAAAATAACCGGTCCCAGAATAGCAAAGAGTCTTCGTCCCAAGCTGACAACATCACCCAAATAGAGCGCCAGGATTGCAAATACGCCCAAGGCAATCAGGATATAGAGCCAGCTGTTAAAAAACTCTTTGGTATTCCGTTTTCTCATTAATCCCTTTTATAGCCTCTGGCCAATCCCTCATCATATTTTGATCTGCCGCCGCCGATAAATTTCGGCCGGGTGCGCGCCGCGGTAAGATGAGCAAAACCGATACTCTTTACCTGCAATCTAACGGATACCACCACATCTTTTAAGTGCATACCGATAAAAGTATCGCCGATATCGATTCCGGCATCAGCTTGAATCTTCTCAACTGCCACCGGATGACGCATTGTCTCATAGGCTCTGGCAGCAAATGAGCCGCCGCCTTTGGCCCAGGGCACGACATTGACAATTTCTTTGCCCGGAACGACTTCCCGTTCGATAATTATACAACGATTTATATGTTCGCAGCATTGCGCGGCAATATGCATGCCGTTTTCTTGCAGAACGCCGTTCACGGTATCATAAATTACCTCAGCGATTTCCGCGCTCGGATAGGAGCCGATATGATGACCTCCGACTTCGCTGCTCGAACACCCCACCACGACAATCATCCCCGGCTGCAGATAGGCCTTAGCAATAAATTCGTTAACGGCGGATAATGCTTCCTGCTTGATCTGGGCCAAAAAATCCGCGTCTTCATGGTGCTTAAAATCAACTATTCCCTGTTCACCGCCTGCAATTTCCGCATTAGCTGCTTCATCTTTCATGCCATTAGTCTTCCTTTCTGATTCCTTTCTAATTTTTACAATAATCCAAACTGCTTATGCAGGCAAGCGTGATCTGATATAGGGATGGCGCTCCAAGAGAGTAATGACGACAAAACCGGCAATCAGTCCGAAAGCTCCCTGCCCCAAATTGCCGGGAACGCCCGCCAGAGCGCCGGGTCCCATGCCTAAAATAACGGCCTCATAAATAAAATAACCAAATACCATGAATAATTCGCCGACTGTGCCACTGATAAGTCTGGCCAAGATACGGCCGCCGTTGCCTTTGAATTTCAAGGCGGCAAATAAAGCAGCCGCGATCAGGGCTACCAGCCCTTTGATAATCAGAGTTCCCGGAGCAAACATGGTATAGCCGGCAATCAGATCGGCCAGCATTGAGCCGATACCCGCCGCGGCAGCACCATAGACCGGACCTAAGACCCAGGCTGAAACCAGAACTACCACATCTCCCATATTGAGAAAGCCGCGGGAGGGAGTGGGAATCTGTACCAGCAAAGTCGCTACTGTGGTCAGGGCTGCCAGCATACCTGCCGCTACCAACTTCTGCAGCGAATTCAGACCGCCTCTGCTCTCAGCTTGATAGCGACCCTCCGACTTCAGACGTTTTAGTTCTTCAATCTGGCCGACGCCGGAATCCGGCGAGGCGGAATTATCTATTTCACGATGTTCTTGACTGTTTCTTGACAAAGTTAATACTCCCTTCTATTAAGTTTTTTTCTTCTCTTATTCTATTCTATTCTGAATCTATGCTTCTGTCTCAATATCTTCAAAAGGATGGATTGGACAATTATCCGGCAAAGAAACAGTTGCCTCATTGCCTCTGACTCTGGTATCTCTCGGCAGACGGAATTCTTCTCTATAAGATTCGTACATCTTCCTGAAGCCGGTACCGTCCTGCTTCACCTGCGCCAGATATTCATGTGTATTCAGACCGTCGGCATGAATCTCAATCATGGACACAGCGATATTGCTGCAGTGATCAGCTACACGCTCCATGCTGGTTGCCAGATCGGAGAAAATGAAGCCCAGCTCCAGCGTGCATTCCCCATTTGTCAGTCTGGCTATATGTCTGGCAGTCAACTCATCATTAAGGCGGTCAATGACCTCTTCCAGAGGCTCCACCTGTACCGCAATATCAATATCGTCCTCCCTTAAAGCAGTCACCGCAAGTTCAATACATTTAATCAGTGCCGCTTTATATACTGCCAGCTCAGCTCTGGCATTATCTGAGAAACGTATTTTCCTTTCATGCATTTCAGCCGCGGCATGGACAAGATGGATAGAGTGGTCGGATATTCTTTCCAGTTCGCTGATATTGTGCAGCCAGATGGCAATCGTTTTATATTCGTATTCCGTCAGCTCGCGCGCGGATAATTTGACCATATAGGTGCCCAGCCTATCTTCATAGCGATCAACCAGACCCTCTAAAGCGGTCACTTCGACAAAGCCCTCATGGCTGTATTCATCCAGCATGGCCAGAGAAACATATAGTCCTTGCAGAGTCTTGTCGATCATATCGCTGCCCAGCTTTTTGACCTGCTCCACGGCCAGAGCCGGTGTCTCCAGAAAGCGCTCTTCCAGTAGCTTGAAGCGCTCTTCGAGCTGGCTGGCTATCCGATCTTCTTCAGCATCCGGTACCAACTTATGTGTTAACTTCTCTAATAGCCCGACAAAGGGCAAGAACATGATCGTACCGAAAATATTGAAGATCGAGTGAATGATGGCAATGCCAACCGGAGCTATCTCGTCGCTTAAGAAACTAAATCTTAAAACTGCATTGAGCGCATAGAATCCGGTAAGAAAGACACAGGTTCCGATAACATTAAAAGACAGATGGAAAATCGCCACGCGGCGGGCATTGCGATTGGCGCCCACGGAGGAAATCAGGGCGGTAACCGTGGTACCGATATTCTGGCCCATGATGATGGGAATGGCCGCGCCGTAAGAAACCAGGCCGGTGCGGGCTAAGGCTTGTAAAATACCGACCGAGGCGGAAGATGACTGAATAATCGCCGTCAGCACAGCGCCAACCAGGACACCGACAATAGGATTAGAGAAGAGTAGAAACAGATTGCGGAAGGCTTCCACCTCGGCCAGGGGGGACACTGAAGCAGACATGGAATCCATACCGTACATCAAAATGGCAAAGCCCAGCAGAATCCTGGCGATATTATGCTTCTTCTCATTCTGGGTAAACATGATAAAAATCACGCCGACGATGGCCATGATCGGCGTAAAGGATTCGGGATTCAGCATGCGCACTAAGAGATTGCTGCTTTCGATTCCGACTAAACTGAGAATCCAGGCCGTGATGGTCGTACCGATATTGGCGCCCATGATGACCGGAATAGCATTGCGAAGCCTGATGATCCCCGCATTGACCAAGCCAACCAGCATTACGGTCGTGGCCGATGAAGACTAGATAATCGCAGTAATACCTGCTCCCAGAACCACTCCCTTCATTCGATTTGAAGTCAAACTTTCCAAAATCGACTGCAATTTTGAGCCCGACAATCTAGTCAGTCTGACACTCATCAGATTCATGCCGTAGAGAAATAATGCCAGACCCCCTACCAGTGACAGAACGCTAAATAAATCCATACTGCTCCCTCAATAATGCTGCTAAATAATTGTCTCTATTACTCAGCTTGCGCATAGCAGATAACTCCATAAAAAGACGGACGAAAACAATTTCTCCGTCTGTTCCCCTATAGCTTACACAAATTTAACCTTAGCTGCTAGTCAATTTTAACGAATGCTAATAAAGAATTTACATTCGCGGGCGAAATCAATTATGATCCCGCTTTTATTGCTTATTACTAAAAACAAAACTCATAATCGGGCGCAACAGCGATCCGAATTAAGCCCATTAACCAATAGTCCCGTCGGATAATCCGCTACAGCCGGCTGCAGCGGAAGCACTCAGACTCTAAATAGGCTATAATTTGGGAATATTCATATAATATAATCAAAGTCGACGGCTGATTGCTGTCCGATTTTGATCATGAGCTGACAGGAGCGGAATATAATGCAAGAACTACTGGATAATATGACACGGGAAGCTTTAGCGGCACTCAAAGAAGTCCGGACAGAGACTGAGTTGCAGGCAATCACTCAGCAATATCTGGGCAAAAACGGTGAGCTGACCGCGGTTTTGAAAGGACTGGGCGGGCTGGATCCCGAAGCCAGGAAAACTACCGGCCAGGCGGCCAACCAAGTCAAGCTGATACTGCAAACAGAGATTGAAGCCAAAAAGATCGAGCTTAGCAACAATGCCCCGGTGCTCGATCATCAATATGACCTGACTTTGCCCGGGATCAAACCTCCGACCGGAGGTCTGCATCCGATTACGCAGATGTGCTACGATCTCAATGATGCTTTTTTATCCCTCGGCTTTGTGCTCTTTGCCGAGGATGAGATCTCCAGTGAATTGTTCGCCTTTGACCATCTCAACTTCCCGCCCGATCACCCGGCGCGGGAATCCATGGATACTTATTGGCTGGCCGGCACGGCAGACAAGACCGGCGGCTCCAGGCTCTGTCTGCGTCCCCACCTGACCGGCGCCAGTGTCAGATATCTGAAAGCAAACGGCGCGCCGGCGCGCTTTGTCTATCCCGGCCGCGTCTATAGGAATGAAGCCACCGATGCCCGCCATGAGCGTGCCTTTTTCCAATATGAGGCTCTGATCGTGGAGAGAGATTTCCCCTTTGCCTCCGGGCGTTTGCTGATCGACACGATTCTGGAAAAGGTTTTCGGACATAAGGTCAAGACCAGAATGCGGGCCGGGTTCTTCCCCTTTGTGGAGCCGGGATTTGAGATCGATATGGAATGCCAGGTCTGCGGCGGCGTCGGCTGCCGGGTCTGCAAAAATGTCGGCTGGATTGAAGTCATGCCCGGCGGCACACCGCATCCGAATGTGCTGCGGGCCGCCGGTCTGAATCCGCGGGAGTGGAGCGGCTTTTATATCAATATCGGTCTCGACCGGCTGGTGATGATGCGCTACGGCGTCGATGATGTCCGTCTGTTCCACAGCGGTGACCTGCGCTTCCTGTCGCAGTTCAGTTAAAGAGCGGTATGGATTCATAGCGCCTTCGTTAGAGAATCTGATATTAGAGCCGGAGAGCCGGGCGCAGCCCGTGCAGCAGTAAATGATAAAAAGGAGGAGGCTTTAGAGCCTTTACAGATATGAAGATTTCATTGCAGTGGATCAGTGACTATGTTGATTTGAGCGATCTGACGCCGGAGGAAATTGCGTATGAGCTGACGATGCGGACGGTCGAGGTAGAGGACGTACACAAGCAGGAGCAGGCATATGATAAGATCGTGGTCGGCTTGATCCGCGAGCTGAGGCCGCATCCCAATGCCGATAAACTCCGGGTCGCGGTGGTCGATGTCGGCTCTGAAGAAGAGGCGACGATTGTCTGCGGTGGCAGCAATCTCTACGAAGGACAGCGGGTGGCAGTCGCGCTGCCGGGATCCTATGTGAAATGGCATGGCGAAGGCGAACCGGTTGAGATCCGCAGCACCAAATTGAGAGGGGTCGCGAGCGCGGGGATGATCTGCGCTTCCGGGGAGCTGGGATTGGAAGAACTGTTCCCGGCCGCAAGCGAGGCGGAGATTATCGACCTCAAGGATTTCGATCAGCCTGCCGGCACGCCGCTGGCTCAGGCACTGCAACTGAATGATGTGATATTGGAGATCGATAATAAATCCCTGACCAATCGCCCCGATCTCTGGGGCCATTACGGCATCGCCCGCGAACTGGCCGCTATCTTCAAACGAGAACTGAAGCCCCTGTCCGGGTTCAAGCTCGACCCGGCGCTGCGGGATAACGCGGCGGCTCTGCCGATTACAATCGAGGCTCCCCACCGCTGTTCACGCTATGCCGGTTTGATCTTTTCCGGTGTTGATTCCCGACCGGCACCCTTTTGGCTGCAGGCGAGACTGCATGCCGCCGGCATGAGCCCGCACAACTGCCTGATCGATATCACCAATTATGTCATGCTGGCAACCGGCAATCCGACGCACGGTTTTGACCGCCGTTTTGTAGAAGATGAGATTATTGTCAAAGAAGCGAGACCCGGCGAAACACTGGAATTGCTGGATGAGACTTTCCTGGAACTGACCACGGAGGATCTGGTGATCTGCGATGCCGTAGAACCGATGGCTTTGGCAGGTATTAAAGGCGGCAAAAAGGACTCCCTGCATGACGATACCACGGAACTGGTGCTGGAAGTTGCAACCTTTGATGCCCTGAGTGTCAGGCAGACCGCTCAGCGCTTTAATGTCCGCACCGAAGCTTCGTCCCGGTTCGAGAAAGCTTTGGATACTCAACGGGTTGATCAGGCGATCGCTCTCGCCTGCGACCTGATCTTTGCGCACTTCCCGCAAGCGAAGTTGCTGGGCTTTTCAGATGCTGTCGCCGCCACAACGGAAGTTGTGACCGTCGAAGTCGGAATCGAGGATTTGACCGGGAGCCTGGGGCAGAAGGTGTCAACCGGGGAAGTCAAAGCTCTGTTGGCCGGCTTAGGTTTCGGGATCAGCGGCACTTCTGTTCTTACCGTCACGGCACCGAGCTGGCGCTCAACCGGCGATATCGAGGAATTCTGCGATATCGTAGAGGAAGTGGCGCGGCTGATCGGCTACGAAAACTTTGATTTTATTCCGCCACGGGTGACGCTGGAAAGAGCAGTCAAGCAGGATCATTTCGCTCTGGAGAGAAGAATCCGCGAATATTTGGCCTTCCGTTGCGGCTTCCGGGAAATTTTCACTTATCCCTGGGTAGCGGATGATCTGATCGAGGCCGCGGGAATCGCTGAAGATGGAATGCTGAGTCTGGAACAGCCGCCCGCTCCCGACCAGGCCAGGCTGAGATCAAGTCTGGTGCCGGGTCTGCTGGGCAATGCCAGAGCTAATCTGCGCTATGTCGATGATCTGCGGGTATTCGAGCTGGCCCAGGTATTCTGCGCCGGGCAGGAGGTCGTTTCCGATCCCGCCGAGAAGCTGCCCCGCCAGGAGCTTAATCTGGCTGCTGTTATTGTTGATCGCAGCGACAGAGGTGTAGAAATCTTCCGCGAACTCAAGGGCGTGTTGGAAGAACTGCCCCGTTATACCGGCGCCGAGCCTTTTTGTTTCAGCTCTGTCCAAAAACCGGGCTGGGCGGATGATGCAGTCTGGCTGAATCTGACCACTGCCGCCGGCGATATTATCGGCCATCTGGGTCTTGTCTCCAGAAGAGCTATGAACTTCGCCAATATCAAGAGAGTACAGATGGCGGTATGTGAATTGGATCTGAGTAAATTGCTGCCCTTGCCCAGCAGAGACAATGTATACCGGCCTTTGCCCCACTATCCGCTGGTCGCAGAAGACTTCGCAATCGTAATCGACGAGACAGTATCCTGGGAACAGATCAGCGCGATTGTGGCGCCTATGGTCCGTGACCTGTATTTCGTCGAAGAATATCGCGGCTCTCAGGTGCCGGCCGGGAAGAAGTCATTGCTGTTCCATGTCCTGCTGGGATCCGATCAGGCGACCCTCTCGACAGAGCAGATAGCCGGCAAGCGCGCCGCCATCATCAAGCAACTCAATAAACACCTGGGAGCAGAACTGCGTCAATAACCGACCCGCCGGCATGAGCAGACTCTAAGGATCAGTTAGACCCGGAAGCCTTCTCTTAACACTTGGTTTTAACACTAAGAGACTCGATTTATCGGATATATGGCAGATAATTCGGGACATTGACTTTCGCTGCCAGGTTCGAGTAAAATAAAGTCACACTTTAGTTTCCTCGCAAAGGAGGTCTTTGAATTGTATATTCAGCGGCATTTGGAGGGACAAGTCCTCGATGCCTCTCGCCATTATCCCGTGGTAATGGTCTGCGGACAGCGTCAGGTAGGTAAATCTACCCTGCTGAATCATCTCAGAGA
>JAAZGH010000187.1 GCA_012511325.1 Clostridiales bacterium
TCCTTGAGTCAGTTCACCTGCCAGTCCGCCTATCTTGGAAGTCGATGCGCCTCCGATAAGGTATGAGTCAGCATACGAATTCTGTATTATAGCACTGCCGTTTGTTTTGCTGCCTATCAGACCGCCAATCGAGCCCGTTCCTTCGATGATCGTTGCGGCAAAGCTGTTTTGAATGGTTAACGTGGAGTCTGTCGAACTGCTGCCTACGAACCCGCCGACATTGGCAGTGCCTTTCAATAAGATATTGTCCGCATAGGTGCTTTCGGATGCAAAGTATTCTTTCTCAATATAAAGTCGGCAGTCTTTTATTGTAAGGTCTGAGGTGGTTCTTCCCGCCAGGCCGCCTACGTCCGTGCCGCCTTCTATCTTTTCGTTAACCAATGTAACGCCGGAAATATTAGTTCCTGCAAAACTCCCAAACAACCCCGCCGGTTCGGAGCTGTTGCCGATATGCATATTAATAATTTTGAACGAGTCGGCAGCAGGCGGGGCAATATAGCCCGAATATGTCATTAAAGACGAGTTGTTGATCGGCGTGAATGTTTTATCTCCGTAAATTGACTTCCAGAGGAACGGCTTTTCGAGAGACCAATTATCATCAGAAACATCGTTAAAGTCTATATCCGAAATCTGTTTTGCGGAGGTAATGGCATTCGCCGGCAAGCGTGAAGTTGATATGTTAAGATTCTGCAGATGTCTGCCATACGCTATATTGGCTTCTGTCGGGTTCTCCGGATTTAATGACGCGAATAAACTGTTTGTAGTTCTTTCTATCGGGCCTACGTCCGGAACACTGTTGTCGCTGCTTGAGACAGTAAATGATAGTTCTAAGTCTTCGCCCGGAATGAGAGCGCCTGTCCTTGGCTCTGCATAATCCGGTTCCCATGTTATAGCGCCGAAAGTGTCTTTGAAGTATTGACTTTGATTGGTTTCGGGGTCGACGTCAAGCTTATCAAGTATAACGGACGCAGAAAATACTTTAGTTACTGGATCCGGGGTGACGGTCTGCAGGAGAGTGACTGTATTACCGCTTGTTTTTCCCTTAACTGCAAGCTTAAATTCCAGATCACTTATATCAGAATCAGAAGGAAGAATCGCAGTCATATTCGCTTGCAAAATATCGGCATTGATGACATTCAGCGAGGCGTTGATCATATTGCCGCTTACATCCGCGGGCATATTCGCTTTGCCGCCGTAGTAGCCTATTTTATTATTCCCTTTCAGGCTATGCCTGGGATCCTTGAATCTTATCGAAGAATCCCCGTTTAGCGTTTCATCGTTATCAATGTAATAATTGCCGGAAGATCTTTTTTCCGAGTAAAATGCCGAATAGACATATCCGGTAACAGGGTCAAATTCAATGACCCAATTATCATCACGTACATCCCCATCAATGCTTCCTGGAGGAAAAATAAAATCGACCAGGTCACTTGGAGTTGAATTACCAGGATTGTCTTTGTCGTGATAAAAATATTTTAAGTTACCAGGATTTACCGCAGCAGTGTCTTCTCCCCAATCGGCCGGTTTGACGTCGACTTCTCCAAGTTCTGTGGCCGTTAATAAGCTGTCTATTCCTCCCGATGCTTTTAACTCCTTAATTCTGTTCTGCGCGCTGACATACATGCTCTGGGCTATGTTGTCCAGCTTTGTTTGATTGATACGGTCAACCAAGCCTTGAATGCCAATAAATGCGACACCGAGAAGAATCACTACGATCGCAACAACGATGAGTGTTTGAATCAGCGTTAAACCTTTTTTATTTTTTAACTGGCTGTCAATTCTTGTTTTCACGGTGTACCTCCGCTATTCAAACGGCATTGACGGTTTAGTTCACTTGGCCTAGTTATAAAACTATTATAATTATAATTGTTTGCAATATAAAATATAGCAACCGGTCTGTCATGTACGAATCCCTATTGCACAATTTTTGGGCACTTAATTTTTACGCCGTTGCGCTTCTATAGGTCTGCCAGCAGTATTTAAGTGCGAGCCTCTAA
>JAAZGH010000188.1 GCA_012511325.1 Clostridiales bacterium
CTAGGCTTGGATCGCCTAAGGGATGGGGAATGGCTATCGCCGGAATAATTCTGTTAGCACCTACTGTTTTGGAAATCGGTGTCACCGTACAGATATGGGCAACAGGAAAACCTGCACGTTCAATTTCTTTTGCCATCGTTGCGCCGCAACGTGTACAGGTTCCTCAGGTCGAGGTCAGAATAACCGCCGATACATTTTGCTCAATTAATTTCTGAGCCATCTCCGCTGCAAACTGCTTGGAAGACGCAACAGCGGTTCCGTTACCGACTGTTGAATAGAAATAAGGATTCAGTTTGCCAATAATGCCCTCCTTCTCCATATCGCGCAGGACATCAACAGGCACAACACGATCAGCGTCATGATTGGCTGCAGTGGGGTCGTAGCCGCCATGGGCAGTTTCCCACTCTCCACTCACCAAATCAGCAACGCCTTCAATATTATATTCGCCGTATTTGGACGCAGAAGAACTTTCAATACGATCAGGATTTCCATGTGGGACAATGCCACCGGAAGTGACAATGGCAATATTTGCTGTTGACAGATCCTTGATTGCCGGCATCGGATCAACACGATCAAAGGACGGCATGGGATATTCTGTCACAAACGGCTCGCCGGCTAATTTTTTGACCAGCATCTCGACAGCACGCGCACTGCCTCGCTTTTCCTCAAAGAAGTTCACTCTGATTCCTTGTGGGAAATAGCCCTCTTCAACAGAAGCACCGATTCGCTCTCCGCGGGCGAGCTTTAACAAAAGCTTACCCATAACCGGTAAAGCTGATCTCATACCGGCGGCACTATCTCTGGTTGAGACAATGTAAATCTCTTTGCCGTACATGTCTACGCCGGGATTCTCTTCATACATACCTGTCAGAACCGGTATCTTAAGGGTATCTTTGACGGCTTTACATATTGCGCCGCAGGCAACACCATAGCGTCCGGCATTAAATGCCGGTCCGGCAATAAAAACATCCGGCTGCTCTTCGCGGACCATCTCGACAATAGCAGCGGCTGCAGAATCCATATTCTCATTATAATATCCGTCGCCGCAGATAATGGTCGCTACGATCTCCGCTTCTCCCTTCAGCTGTGCTGTCAATCCCAAACCGGGGCCAAGCGGACCGGAACGTTTCTCCGGTGGATGAGCGGCCATTTCCTCGCCACCTATTTGGCCAAAGAATTGATTGATATAGTGGACAACTTTAAATTTTCCCATTTTCCGGCCTCCTAACGCGCACTCATTTTATTGAACCCGAGCTCATTGGTAGCGCCGGTATACACCTGTATCTCAGCTTCAATAGCACCATCGGCCTTGAGACTTCCTGCGCTGCCGCCGGCAATAACATTGATATAGCCGCTCGAGCCTATAACTTTATCCAGCGGGGGTATTTTTACCAGCATATTGGCATTGCCTCCGGTCACAACCGCATCGGCTTTGGGGCTGGCATCCGCCAGGGATTGGCTCTTGCCATCCTGACCGGCATACTCATCTGTAATGATAACAGTCTTAATACCTTTGCCTTCGATTTTGGTGCAGTTCATAATCAGATCCGTATCCGGGTTGCCAAATCCTTCCTGAGATATGATGACACCATCCAGACCAAGATAGTTACATAGTTCGGCTGTATGATTGGATGAACGTATTTTGTCAGCCAGATAAACATTTTCATTGGTTATAACCATGCCGACAAAATTAAGTGTTTCCCCGTGAGCCTTATAAAGGTCGGCTATTACGGGATTGTTGAGATGATGATAGGTGGTATTCTTGTCACAAGCGGATACACAGTTGCCCGACACAATCGCCCCATCCATAGTTTCAGTCGGACTGATCAAAGTGGGAAGAATGCGCTTGGCGTCAACTCCGTAGACATAAGTATCATGGAGTAATCCCTGGCTTTGCAGCATCTGGACATAAGCAACACGTGGCAGATCCGGATACTTGCGGCTGCTCTCAACAATATTGAGATGTTCAAATTCCTCAATACGTTCCGGTGTCAGTTCACGGACCAATTCGGCTACCTTCATTGCGGTCTTCAAGCCGGCCAGTCGCACCGCCTGCTCATATTCCTGGGGCTTTACTCCCTCGGCAGGCTCGACGACCAGGACCAGGTTATTGAGCTGGGAAAAAGGCGAATAAACCTCCCCGGGCCCTGTCATATCAATAACACCTTCCTGAAAACCGACAATGGGACCGACTGTGACTACTGACATCCCTTCCAGGACATAAGTAGTTCCTGAACCTACAACATCAACATTTGAAGCCATGCCGGGAAACATCTCACCGCTGCCTTCAACTTTCACCCGCGGCTGAACCACATCTTTTACTGGAATGATGCGCACGCTTTCTCCGGGTCGCGCAATTTCAAAATGCGCCGCCCGCAGACGCTCATCAGTCAGCACCTCTGCACTTAGAGCAGCCTCATCGACAAAAAGTACACCGTCTTCAAGTCTAGGCTCCTCTGCGAACTGAATATCTTTGATACTGAAGTAACCTAAGACTAATTTCATAACTGTTCGCCTCTCCTTTCATATGTCTGATCTTTAAGATCGAATTACTATGCTTATCTGATCGTACCGGTTATAATCGAGGTCCAAGCACTTTCCACTACAGTATAATCGATCAGCTGAAAATCATTTTTGTGCTGATCTGACAGCATTTTGCGGTTAAAGCGCCCTTGCTCGATCATCCTCCTCGACATAATAATAGCATCCTCAATCAGTTGGAGCGACATCGTTTCCAGCTCTTCCCTCTCCCCCGCGAGCAGGATAGTCCGGTACGGAGTCTCTCCCGGCTTCACGCTCCCGGCCAAAGGATGTGTCAGCAGCCGATGTCCCTGATGAATCAAGTCACGAGTTTTCAGTAATACCTCCAGATAGCCGTCAGTAATAAAAAACACTTGGCAGCAAATTGAAAAGGCCTCACGGACAAGCTCATTATTGGTCACCACAATGACATTAGACACTGTTTTTGCTTCTGTCGCCATTATTGCCATTATACTAATATTATACTAAAAAAACTATTATATCATCCGAATATATCATCCGAAATTAATTACGAATTGATTCATCTTGTGGTCGACTTTATCAACGGCTAGCTTATCGTACTTTATCCACTTTATTTTACGTAACCAGTTAGGGTACATGGACTCAGTAGAATTTATGTTTCAGAAAGCAGACTAATAGAATAGCATATTTGTTTACCCTAATGCACTAACATGTAAAAAGGCCCATATAAAAAGTGTGAGGTGTAACGTTAAGTGAAATGCAAAGGCTCATCGCCGTCCCGCACAATGTGTAAATCGCGCTTGCTGAAGGCCGGTCAGCGGGTGGACTTCGGCCGCCGAAATTTCCATACAATGTAAGTGAAAACAAAACTAGAAGGAACAGCTTTGAACCACTTACATATCACTATTAAGCGTGAACGGAGCAAGCACTACGATACACAGACTGTCAATTGATCGAGCATGTAGTTTGTATGAATCAGAAGCAACCACTCTAACATCAAAATAATACTGCTCTCTTATCCATATAGTTACTATTAATCATAAAAACAAAATTTGCATCCAAGTAATGTTCATAATAGATGCTAGCTGGAGCAATCTCTCGAAAACTCTGCAATAACTCCTCATGACTTTGTTTTGAAGAAAACACCTAAAAATTCGGGTAGGGCTCTAGGAAAGCGTGGAAATGGCGCATGGGGAGATTGTGCCCCTTCACAATACGCATGTTAGGAATGCTATCACGATCGCGATACAGTTGTGCGACCGCAGCTATAACATAGTCCAATTGTTCTTTTGAGTACATGCTGCGATTGACTGCAAACCTTACCACATTGCATACTTCTGTCTGCTGTTCAGGAGTTTTTAGGTCAAATTCCATAGAGTAATCACCGAGTTCGGAAATGCGTATCCCGTAACGACGAATTAATTCTAATGAGAACCCCTCACCTGCGAAGGTGGTATGATCCCGTTTGCCGTCAAAGAATGCATCCATGTTGATGTATACCCCATGTCCGCCGGCGGGAAGCACAACGCCCTTAACGCCCGCC
>JAAZGH010000252.1 GCA_012511325.1 Clostridiales bacterium
TAATAACGGTTTCGCTAGGTGATATTCCTATATATAAAAGTTATATAGATATTGAGCCGTACGTAATTAAAGATAAGTATTGCACTTTGGACTTCGATGATTTAATGAATAAGAATCAGTTTAAAGACTATCCATTTTGTTGGATTGTTGAAAACCTCTCTGATGAAATCGCCAGCTCTATTGATAAGAGACTAAAAGATAATCTAGTTGGATATGTTGGATTATCTTGCATAGATAAATCAAATACATTAAAAAGAAAGCAATTTTGGAAATATATGATCAAAAAGTTTTCACTATTTGGGGATACTATTACATCGTTTCAAGATCCTAAGTTAGTAGGAGAATTTGTTCATCTGGGAATTGCTACAAAGCTTGGATATAAAGTTGAATATGATCCATTATTTGATGACATTGAAGCTATTGAGATGTCGAGTGGTTCAGAACAATTACCTCAAGATATTGATAGAGATCTGTGGACTTTAAACTTTTCAATTAGACAAGAACTTCAAATCTCAGGTGCCCTGATTTGGAAGTCCATTAATGCTTTAAATAAGGTTTATTTTGATGTGAGTGGTATTCCTACTGATGTTTTAATAGAATATCCATATTTTACGCTATACTTTCCATCACTAGGGATAGAAAGAATACAGAAAACTATTGTACAGTTGATTTGCAAAAAGGATCATGTTCAAGAGAGTGAAAAAAATTCAGTTTATGATTTATTGACAAGTCATGCACATGATAGACTAAATGACTGGATTGAGAAAAATGAAAGCATAAAGTTCAATACCAATTGTAGAAAACTGATTGACATTCTTACAAGATTCTATCGTACTGCAAGATATGCTCGATATGCAGATGAAAGCTATTTGCGCTCAATTACACCTGAAAATAATCTATTGTTAGAGTTGAAGAGCTCAAACACATCCGATTTAAGTAGAGAAATTAAAAACAACTTTGGTAATTTCTTGGGTCAATTGGTGTGGACATATTTCCAGTTATTTGAGAAATTGTGTTTTGAATTAAACATTTATGCTTATGAATTGGAATATAATTCTGCGGCATGTATTGTTTACTATGGTCATAAAGAAAGACCAATAAATTTATATAAAGAGTTTTTAAAAAGACAGAATGCCAAAAAGGAAGTTATTTATTGGTTAATGAAAAAATCGGAGGATTATCCTAAGTTTTTTATTGCGGAGGACGATGCTTTGGATTTTGATCCTGAAATTGTCGAGTATTATTTATGGGAATTGATTTATAATTCAGAAGATGGTCAGGATTGTTATAGTGAAGTGGATTGCCTGTATGACGACTTATATTCTTCTAACAAAGAAAAGTGGAAAAAAAGATTGAAAATGATGGACTATCTTATTAATGATAGCTTATTTTTTTAAGACAAATGTAGTATAAAAAACTCAACTATGGCTTAACATGGACGATTACTATATAAAACAGTGCAAGGTCAGCAAGCTCCTTTCAGCTCAGATATTTGCAGGATACTTTTTTATACTAAATTTTAGGGAAACGCTAAAAAATTAAATTGTACGCTGCGGATTCCTGAAATAAGTTGATATTAAAGGGCAATGAAAAAGGTACATTTTTTTCATGAATAGCGTATTTTCCATATTGTTAAAGTGTTTGACAGTGGGATCTTGAATCAGAGAGTAAATTCCTTTAAAAAGAAAATCCCACATATTAGGTGGTAGCCTTCGGCGGCCGAGATTTCCATTAGGCGGGTATTACAATCACGATTCTCTTTATATTGACCACAGCAGCGATCAAGTAGACGTGCAATTGCAAAGCAGTTAACCCCACGGAATCTGCTATTTGAAATCCGCGAGCAATTTTCATTTCAACATTCTTTTCTTCAATTCTGTGGCAAACTACTAATTTTTTCTTAAATATGTGCTGTTTTCAAAATCTACCTTGCTTGGCGATTCGTATCTGGCTGGGTTGTGTTGTACGTGTGCGCTTTTGACTTGCAACTTTCACGAATCCCTTTGCAGTATATGGTTATGAATACCGCGGAGCTGTGATTTGGTCTTCTGTGCTCTAGATGTGTATCTGAAATTTGTCTTTCGTCGTGAACACATCTCATCGGCTTTCTTCTTTCCCGTGTTCCCTACCTCGTGGTAGAGATTTTCATTCAGCCCATAGTATTTGACAGCGTAGTTGTAAATGGTTATAAACTGATTGTTAATGCACTTGAGATAGATTTGGGGTTGTGGCTTAACTTTTTCATCGCAGAGCTGGTCAAGGAGTTCTGCTATTAGCACACATGGTTCGGTTTGATTTTGTTCAGCGGAATTTTGCAAAAAGTTGCTACTTTCAGATTGATCAGCTATTTTTTGCTATCGCTACCAGATTGTGGGGAAAGCGTTCCGGGACATCCTGATTTTCCCTGTGTAAATACAATGCAGCAATCTTAGTTAAAGACTATTTCTGACATCGGCATGCGTGACATAAATTTGCATACACAACCAAGAATTGTTTGGGATACTAGCAGAAACTACTTATGACAATATCAGGCGAGACAAAAGCACTGAAAGACAATTTAAACAACCAGACTCTAAAGAATTTGACGTATAAAAGCATGTAATTCGGCAGAAAAAGTAAGAACAGGAAATAATTATGCTTGCGATAATTGTTTTTCGCAACGCTGAGCGGACATAGCAAAGGATTAAGATGGCAAAACAACGAGCGGAAGAAAAATAATGTCATTGTTTTGAAACATAATATAGGCAAATTTAAGAAAGGAATTAAAACTTGTATGTTGCACATAGTCCAGATATATGCTATGATGCTCTAAGATGAAGGAGGGTAAAAAATGTCGATACTTAAGAATTTTAAACCGTTCAATTTCAACGAAGGAGTTCCATATGTTTCAGTGACGAAAAATGGAATAACTTTCAACAAATCCGTGACAATGAAATTGGACTACCCCGAACACGTTCTTCTTCTTATTGATGAGGAAACGCAACGTATAGCAGTACAGTCTTGCACAAAAGAGACTCCCAGTGCTGTGCCTTTTTATAAAGGAAAGGCAAAGACCAATGTTCTGTCAGTGCGTTGGAATGGGCGTGATCTTCTTAATACAATTCAGAGCCTGATGGGTCGGAATTTATCCAAGTGTGGGTATCGAATTGAAGGAGCATTACTCAAGGA
>JAAZGH010000189.1 GCA_012511325.1 Clostridiales bacterium
CGATGAGATTGAAGAGATCAGAGAAATTGATGCTGTCACCGGCCGCAGTATCACGGCCCGCAGCTATGCTTCGATCTTCCCGGCTTCGCACTATGCCACTACTGCGGCGCGCATGGAGAAAGCGACTGAGAGTATTGGCAAGGAACTGGTTGAGAGGCTGGCTGAGCTGCGGGCGGAAGGCAAATTGCTTGAGGCCTATCGGCTGGAACAGCGCACACTCTACGATATTGAGATGTTAAAAGAAACCGGTTTTTGCAAAGGGATCGAGAATTATTCCCGCCATATGACGGAGCGCGCTCCGGGAGAGCCGCCCTATACATTATTGGATTTCTTCCCTGAAGACTATCTTCTCTTTATTGATGAGTCGCATGTGACAATTCCCCAGATCGGCGCTATGTATAATGGCGACCGTTCGCGCAAGGAGTCACTGGTTGATTACGGTTTTCGTCTGCCCTCG
Organism: Clostridiales bacterium; assembly: GCA_012511325.1. Taxonomy (GTDB): domain Bacteria; phylum Bacillota; class Clostridia; order Saccharofermentanales; family DTU023; genus UBA1046. Next base: position 458 of record JAAZGH010000189.1, read on the forward strand.
GCTTTCGACAACAGGCCCTTGAATTTTACGGAATTTGAGGACAGGATGGGGCAGACAATCTTTGTTTCCGCAACCCCCTCCAAATATGAAGCAAAACAAGCAAAGCAGGTGGTGGAGCAGGTGATCCGCCCGACCGGCTTGCTTGATCCGCAGGTTTTCATCCGGCCGGTCGCAACTCAGATCGATGATCTTTTGAGCGAGATCAGAGCCAATACCGATCACGGCGAACGGACGCTGATTCTAACTTTGACCAAGCGGATGGCCGAAGATCTGAGCGATTTTCTGCGCGAGGAAGGGATGAATGTGGCTTATCTGCACTCGGATATCGTGACCGTGGAGCGGCTCAAGATTCTCAAAGAACTGCGGGAAGGGAAATACGATGTTCTGGTCGGCATCAATCTCTTACGTGAGGGGCTCGATTTGCCCGAAGTATCTCTGATCGCTATTTTGGATGCGGATAAAGAGGGCTTTTTGCGCTCTGCGACATCCTTGGTTCAGATCATCGGCCGCGCCGCCCGCAATGTCAATGGACGGGTGATCCTATATGCTGATGAGATTACCAAGTCGATCCAACAGGCGGTGGAAGAAACCAATAGGCGCCGCGAGATTCAGGATGCCTTCAACCGTAAGCACAATATCACGCCGAAAAGTATTGAGAAAGATGTCCGCCTCCTGATCGATACGATGAGTGAGATGGTAGAAGACGGTGTCATTGAAAGGGCAGAAGAGGTTATTGTGAACGGCGATGATATTGCCGGCCTGCGTCTGTCGTCGCTCAATTTCTCACAATTGGAAAAGATGGAGAAGAAATTGGATCGCGATATGAAAGCGGCGGCCAAGCAGCTGGCTTTTGAAGAAGCGGCGGAACTGCGCGATGTTCTGATCCTGGTGCGCAATGAGCTGGCTCTGCGCCGGTCGAAATGAGCCGGCGTTGCGGTAATCTGTATGAGACGCCGCTTGTTGCGGAACCCGGTTTGCAGTTTGCCGCTAAAAGAAAAATATAGACGCCGGTTAAAATGAACCTCGCCGACGGTAGCATGCTATAATCATTTTTGAACAGTATCTCAAGTTTTTAGTTAGTAATAATTATTCGGAGGGTATCTATGACACGCGCGCAAAAAATATACAAATCATGGGTCGAAGACGCCCGCTTCTCATCATCGGTCCGTTCGGAACTGATGTCCATTGCTGGTAATCCGCAGGAGATCGAAGATCGCTTTTATCAGGATCTGCAATTCGGCACCGCCGGTCTGAGAGGTATCTTGGGCGCCGGTACCAATCGCATGAATTATTATACGGTGGCCCGGGCCGCAACCGCTTATGCCCGGCTGATCGCCGCCGGGGGAGAGGAAGCCCGCCAGGCTGGCATTGCCATTTCCTATGATTCCCGCAATTTCTCCCGCGAGTTCGCGGAGCTGACTGCACGAATTTTTATCAATCAAGGGGTCAGAGTCTTCTTCTCGACAGAATTGAGGCCGGTGCCGGTCATCTCCTTCGCCATCAGATACTATGGCTGCGCGGGCGGGGTGATGATTACGGCCAGCCATAATCCGGCTATCTATAACGGCTTTAAAGTCTATGGCGAGGATGGCGCGCAATTGCCGCCTGAAGAAGCTGACGCCATTGCCGAAATGATGGCTGATCTATCTGATCTGCCGGGTCTTATTGACGGGCTGCCTGATTTCTCCGAGCTCGGCAGTGCGGAATTGTTCATCTGGATGGGTGAAGATATTGACCGGGCTTATAGTGACTATCTGATGACTTTGTCGCTTAATCAAGAAGCCGTTGCAAAAATGAAGCAGATGCCGATTGTCTATACCCCGTTGCACGGCTCGGGCAATAAACCTGTCCGTCATCAATTAGCCAGGCTCGGCTTCACCAATATAAACATTGTGCCGGAGCAAGAGCTGCCGGACGGGGATTTTCCTACTGTGGCGCTGCCCAATCCCGAATTGCCGGAAGCAATGCAAATGGCGATTGATCTGGCAAAAGAAATTGATGCCGACCTGGTGTTGGCGACTGATCCCGATGCCGACCGCACAGGAGTGGTCGTACGCCTGCGGGACGGAAGCTACAGAATCATCAGCGGCAATGAGATCGGAATTTTGTTGATGGATTATATCCTGAGCTCCAAACAGAAAGCAGGTAAATTGGCGGAGCAGTCTTTTTGTGTGACAACGATTGTTTCGACCCGACTGACGCATGTCATTGCCGACCATTACGGGGTAGACTTGTATGAGACTTTTACCGGTTTCAAACATATAGCCGAGGCCATCAAAGAATTCGGCGATGACGCCGGCGGCCAATTCCAATTCGGTTTTGAGGAAAGCTTCGGCTATCTGGCAGGCGACCGCGTCCGGGACAAAGATGCGGTCGTATCATGCATGCTGCTGGCCGAGATGGCAGCGGTGGCCGCCCTGGAGGGCAAAAC
>JAAZGH010000190.1 GCA_012511325.1 Clostridiales bacterium
AATAAAAATATTATTATAAAAACCGCATTTCATGTCTATCGGACACTTGGCAAGTACATACGGCCGAATACAATTCTAAAATATGACCGAATATAAATGCAGAATATAACCGAATATAAATTGAAAAAGGGATGCATTAGAAGCGGAAGATGCAAAAGCCCCAGGTGTTTTAGTAGTTCTCTGCGGTGTATGCAACTTTGCCTACCAACGGAAAGATGGTATCTATGTTGTACCCATTACTGCACTGAGACCATAAGTCAATTGGTGTTTTCCCTTGACAGATAATGCCTTAAAAGTTATTATTATGATGTAAATGGAGGTGTAGTTTGTTCGAAGTAGTATTTTACAAGGATAAAAATGGCAAAGAACCTGTATTGGACTACCTTCGAAGTCTGAACGAAAGAAGTGATAAGGATAGTAGGGTCAAGCTGAACAAGATCAGGGATTATATTAAAGTGCTTCAACTCCATGGAACTAAGGCAGGTGAACCTTACATGAAACATCTTGAAGGAGAGATTTGGGAGTTAAGGCCGCTGAGGGATCGGATTTTATTTGCAGCATGGTCAAGAGGTCAATTTGTCTTATTGCATTGTTTTATGAAAAAGACACAAAAAACTCCAAAACGTGAAATTGAGCACGCTAAACGCTATTTACAAGACTTTGCAGAAAGGAGTCATGAGTATGAGTAACACGAAGATGAAGTTAACTCGCTGGGAGGACGTCGAACGCGAGATTTACACGGATGAAGAGATTCGCGAAGGTGACCTGAGGGTGGCCTTGATTAGTGAGTTGATTGAAGCCAGAAAAAATAAAGGAATTAGTCAAAAGAAACTCGAAGAACTAAGCGGAGTTAGCCAGCCGGTTATTGCACGCTTGGAAACGGGAAAGACAAGTCCTCAAATCGATACAGTATTAAAGATTCTGGCTCCTCTGGGGAAAACGCTAAAGGTTGTATCAATTGATCCTTAAGAAGATTTCATTGGTAGTTTCAACATTTGCTTATATAAACATCTTAATATTCTACAAAGCAGCAGGGCGTCCCATACACTTACATAAGTGTTTTGGGACACCCCCTTCTTTGTTTGTGACGAAGGCTGCTCCGGTTAGTCTTGAGCGCCTTCGTTTGATTCTGTTGGTTCCGCGGGCACGGTTACAGCAGCTCCAACTGCAGAGTCAGCAACGCCACGGGGATACGAAACCAACTTAGGAGTTTGCCTACGCTTCAGGCTCAGTTCCCGCCTCAGTCGCAGAGTCCGCGGCTTCATCTGGGACAGATCCCCCGGCTGCAGCATCTTCCGATTCGGTCACAGTCGCGTCCACTTCCTCCGCTTCCGCCTCCGGCTCCGCCCGCTGATTGAGGCGGCGGACGACAATCTTATCGTCTTCGACATCGACTTCGGCCACATCGCCGGATTGAACCACGCCATCCAGCAGAGCTTCGGAGAAATTATCCTCGACCACGGACTGGATCAGACGGCGCAGCGGCCTGGCTCCGTACTCGGGCTTATAGCCATTTGCAGCCAGCCACTTGCGGGCAGCCGGTGTAATCTCGGTGCGAATGCCCAAATCGGCGATTCTGGCGACCAGATTGGCCAGCATCAGATCCACAATCTTCTCCATGGCGTCTTGATCCAGCATATGGAAGAAGACGATACTGTCCACGCGGTTGATAAACTCCGGCTGGAAGGTCTTGCGCATTTCATCCAGCACCAGTTCCTTAGCTTCCTCGTAGGTCTTGCCGCCGTACACAGGCTCAGCTTGCTGCTCCGCCTCGTTTCCATCCTCCGCCGCCATGCCGAAGCCGATCCGGCGACCGGCCGAGGTCGTAAGCAGGCGGGCCCCGATATTCGAAGTCATGATCACGATCGTATTCCTGAAGTTGACGGTGCGCCCCTGACTGTCGGTCAGGCGCCCGTCCTCCAGAATCTGGAGCAGAGCATTGAAAACATCGGGATGCGCTTTCTCGATCTCGTCGAACAAAATCACCGAGTAGGGCTGGCGGCGGACTTTCTCCGTCAGCTGGCCGCCCTCTTCGTAACCGACATAGCCGGGCGGCGAGCCGATCAGCTTCGAGACATCGAATTTCTCCATATACTCGGACATGTCCAGCCTGATCATGGCATTCTCCGAGCCGAACATCACTTCCGCCAGCACCTTTGCCAGCTCCGTCTTGCCGACGCCGGTCGTACCGAGGAAGATAAAACTTCCCGTCGGACGATTCGGATCTTTCAGACCCAGACGCCCGCGCCTGATGGCTTTTGCCACTTCCGTGACAGCCTCCTGCTGGCCGATCACTCTCTTGCCCAGCTCGGCTTCGAGATTCCTGAGCTTCTCCTGCTCGGTCTCCGTCAGTCTGGTAACCGGAATCTTAGTCCAGCTGGACACGATACCGGCGATCAGATCACCGTGCAGCACCGGCCAGTCTTTGCGCTCTGAGGCAGCAGGCTTGGACTTGAGCGCCTCTAATTGCTCCTTCAGCTTATCCTCGCGCTCTTTCAGCTCGGCGGCTGCTTCAAAATTCTCAGCGTCGACGGCTTTCTGCTTCTCTTCCAGCACTTGCATCAGTTCGCTCTCGCTCTGCTTCAGCTGCGACAGATCGGGAGAATGGCTGAGTCTCAATTTGGCTGCGGCCTCGTCGATCAGATCGATCGCCTTATCCGGCAGGAAACGATCCTGGATATAACGGGTCGAAAGCTTTACCGCCTCTTCGATCGCCTCATCCGAGATTCTGACCTGGTGATGATCCTCATAATGAGGTCTCAGCCCCAAAAGAATCTGGACAGCATCTTCCTCACTGGGCTCTTCAACTATAATCGGCTGGAAACGTCTCTCCAACGCGGCATCTTTCTCAATATGTTTTCTGTATTCGTCAATGGTGGTCGCGCCGATCACCTGCATTTCGCCTCTGGCCAGCATCGGCTTGAGAATATTGGAAGCATCGATTGAGCCCTCCGAGGCTCCCGCGCCCACAATGGTATGGAGCTCGTCAATAAAGAGAATGATATCTCCCTCGGC
>JAAZGH010000191.1 GCA_012511325.1 Clostridiales bacterium
GTGATTGCCTGTACCCATGACAAGGAATTGGTCGACCGTATGGGTTAGAGAGTGCTGGAATTTTTTAATGGCAAGCTTATCCGGGACGAAGTTCACTCGACTTATGATAAACGGCCCGAATGTCCTTCTGTATTACAAAGAAAAGAGCGCGGGGAGATATCTAAAAGGCTGCTATCGGAACAAGAGCATAATCAGGATCCGGAAGAGCATGCGGCCAAGCGCGACCGGGATCATCTCCGCATTCCGCAAGTGGAAGCTATGCAAGAGCTGATAATGGATTCACATCAACGCCGTACATCACGCAGACATAGCCGTAAGGATAAATCTGCTGTTGATGTGGAATAAGCGGGAATGATTGAATGAAGAAAAACGAGATTCGCTATTCTGCTAAACAGGGTTTTGTCAATTTACTGCGACATCCTTTATTATTGTTCTCATCGGTCACGACTTTGACTTTGATGCTGTTTCTGCTCAGCATTTTTGTCGCTGTTTCACTCAATGCCAGCCATCTGGCAAGGATTTTAGGCCAGCAACCGCCAATCGAAATTATGATGGAGCCCGGTATTGATCAGGAAGCTATTGATGATCTTACCTTGCTGCTAAATGACCATGCCAATGTAATTGAAATCAGGGCTTATTCCGCTGAGGAAAATTTTGAGACTTTCAAGGAAAATATCGGCAAAGAAGAGATCTTCAATGAAGACAGCTATGTGGATAATTTCCCCTCTACCTTTAATATCAGACTTGATGATCCGGCGCTGGCAGAGGAATTCAAAGAACAGATGATGGCGGAGAGGGGAGTTTTTACCGTTAGTCTTGAGCATGAATTGATGAGCTTTCTGGATCGTACTCAGAAAACACTTAATACGATCGGGGTTGTGGTTTTTTTGGTGTTGGCTCTGGTATCATCTCTGGTAGTGGGCAATATGGTGCGAGTAGCCGCACTATCGAGGGCCACAGAAATTAACATTATGAAATATGTCGGGGCAACGGATGGCTATGTCCGGATTCCTTTTCTGATTGAGGGCGCTATGGCAGGTCTCCTGGGAGCTTTGTTCGGTACTCTGATCTCCGGTGTTGTTTATTATCGGTTGCAAACAGCAGTTGCCGGTTCGGCGACAACAGGTTCTTTGGCTTCGCAGCTTCAACTGTTACCGTCTTCTCGGATTGTTGGCATTATGCTAGTATTAAATATCGCTACAGGAGTTATCTTGTCCATGGCCGCCAGCTTTTTAGCTCTGAGACGGCATGTAAAGGTATAGGTGGTTCTGCACAATGACAATAAGAAAGAAGACAGTAAGCAATTGGCTGGCGGGACTGGTTTCAGCTGTTCTCTGTCTGGCTTTGATTTGTGCTCCGGGTTTGGTTTTAAATGCAGATTCTGCCAAAACATCGCAGCAGCTGACTGAAGCTCGCAAGAAGGCAGAACAGATCAGGCAGCAGCTGGCAGAGGCTCAGTCGGATCTCAAAAAACTGGAAGCTAATGCTGCCCAAAAGTCCGGTGATTACGCCTGGTTGGTTGAGCGCACCGAAGAGCAACAAAAAGCGTATCTGGAGGCTATGGCCAGAAAAAATAATGCTCTGATTATTATGGAACAAACGACCAGCGATTATGAGGTGGCAGTGCAGGAATTTGAGGAACAGAAGCAAGCTTATGGCGAGCGTCTGGCTCTGATGTATCAGTTGCCTAATAAATCGATATTTGAAGCTCTGATCTCTTCTGCCGATTTACAGTCTTACTATACTACCAACCGATTGATACGAATTATCAGTGACACGGACGAATTGATGTTGACTCGTCTGCAGGAAGCCGAAGCTTATGCGGCGGAGATGAAAGAGGCTGCGGAAGCCAGTTATGAAGATATGCAAAAACTGGTTGCGGATGCAGACAAATTGCTGACAGAGATAAAGAATAACCGCGATCTTTCCGCAGCCGATCTGGAGCAAGCTAAGACGGCTCTGAGCGCAGCCGAAGAGGAGTCATTGGCCTGGGCTGCCGAGATGAAAAGTATAGAGTCTGATGTGGCGGCGCTTCAAGAAAAATATCAGAAAGAGCTGGCTGCGGAAGAGGCTAAGCGCAAGGCGGCAGAAGAAGACAAACGCAAAGCCGCTGAAGAAGCGAGACTCAAGGCGGCCGAAAAGGCTGAAAAGAAAAAAAAGGCTGAGGCGGAAAAGCAAAAGTCGACGACTAAAAATAAATCGGGTTGGACTTGGCCGGTGCCGTCCAGTAGAAAGATTACTTCGCGTTATGGCTACCGGACTATTTTCGGCAAGAGAAGTTTTCACTACGGAGTAGATATCGCAGCCCCTATGGGGACAAAAATTGTGGCTATCAAGGGCGGCGTAGTTCTGGCCTGTTCCAGCAACAATATCTCCGGAAAATTGATGTGTGTTGATCATGGCGGCGGATATCTGTCCTATTACCGCCATTTGAGCCGCTATGCCGTCAAACCGGGGCAGAGTGTGTCGGCAGGGCAGGTAATCGGCTATATGGGCTCTACTGGTCGTTCTACCGGTCCTCATCTGCATCTGGATATAGAGATTAACGGCAGGAAAGTAAATCCGCTAAAATATATTAGCCCTTGATTACAGTTGGGAGAAATTAAATGATGAAGCAACAAGATAAGAGCCCTCATCCTGCGCCACAGGAGCCGGGGCAATCTCAACAGCAATACGCATCTTATGGCGATATATATGGTTCTCCGCCGCAACAGCCGCCGCAAGAGTCAAAATGCTTCTGGAAAGTACTGCTGGCGGTATTATTGACGGCTGTAGTTTCGGTCACTTTTACACTGGGCGGCTCCTATCTGTTCTTCAGTCAGCAGGCAACGCAGGCCGCCGCGCACCGGACGAAGTCGGATCTGGGGATTGTAGCTGAGTCGGTTTCGACTGCCGGTCCGGAGATATCTCCCAGCGGATCCGAGGCAGCGGGCTACCCGACGGCGCCTTCGTCGCAAGATACGGAGACTACTACTGTTGGCTTGACTTTTGAGCGGACACCCGAGAATACGGTGGAGCTGGAAAAGCTGGCGCAGATCTGGGAACTTTTGCAGGATTATTATTATCAGGATTATACGGATGCTGAGATGATAGCTTTGATGAGCGAGGGGCTGGTCAAGAATATGGGCAGCCGCTATACTTTCTATCTGTCGCCGGAGGAGCGGGCTCAGGATAAAGAGGGTATGTCCGGTGAATACAGCGGCATCGGAGCGATTGTCCAAATGGATGAAGAGGGCAATTATGTGATTACGCGCTTGGTTGACGATGCGCCGGCCATGAAGGCCGGTCTACTGCCGGGAGATGTCTTTGTCGCTATCGATGATACGCCGATAAAGGATTTCA
>JAAZGH010000192.1 GCA_012511325.1 Clostridiales bacterium
CTCTTGATCATGTTGCCGCCTTTACCCAAGATAATTCTCTTATGGCTTTCTTTCTCTGTAAATACTGCGGCGCTGATTTTAATTCTTGTGCGTACGCCTGCAGAGTCAAATACTTCCTCGTACTCTTCAATCATTACAGCAATCCCATAGGGTAATTCCTCATGAAGACGATAGAGAATAGATTCGCGAATTAATTCCGCAGCTAACATCCTTTCAGTCTGGTCAGTATAATCACTTTCATCATAATATGGCTGAGAAACAGGTAATTTCTGCTTGATTTCTTGAATTAACAAGGACACGCCGTTACCATGTTTTGCAGACATTGGAATAATGGACGTGATCCCGTATTCTTGATTATACAGCGCAATTAAGGGCAGCAGATTTTCTTTCTTAGCGGCATCAGTTTTATTGATAACAACAATAATCGGTTTGCTCATTGCAACTGCTTTATCAAGAATATTCCGCTCTATCTTATCAATAAACGGTTTGAATCCCGCTTCAATCATCAGGCAAATCACATCTGACTCTATAAAAGCCTGCTCAGAGGCCTGAAGCATATATTGACCTAATCTGTTAGTTGGTTTATGGACTCCGGGAGTATCCAAAAAAATGATCTGGGCTTCATTGTCAGTATAGACTCCCCTTATCATTTTCTGTGTAGTTTGAGGCTTAGGTGAAATAATAGAAACCTTTGTGCCGATCAAACGATTAAGCAGAGTGGATTTACCTACATTAGGCCTACCAATAATTGACACAAACCCTGACCTGAATCTTGGAAAATCTAATGTGCGCATTATCTCTTCTTGCAGAATAAACATCCTCTCAGCAGCAAAGCAATCTTTGTGATCATAGCCCAACAGATGTAAAGTTGCGTGCACTGTTAAAAAAAGTATTTCTTCCAGTAGGCTGTGATTATGTTCTGAAGCCTGCAAGGCCGCCTGTTCCGGACATATTACAATATCCCCTAAGTTCAGAAATTTAGAATTATCTATAACTTCTATATCCCAAACCTGCACCGGCGCGGCCAGTCTCCCTTCAATCATTTGCAAGGCTGGGAATGACAACACATCTGTCACTTCGTTTATACGGCGAAATTGCTGGTTTAAACGGCGGATTTCTTCACTGTCAGTTAACAGGATCGAAAGCTTAGGAATCAGACACATTCTTTCAAGCTCTCCGGCAAAATCAAAAGAGCTGATCGTCACAGTGACAGCGGACTTAATGTCAGATTCGATTTCGACATCGATTAAATCTGTGAAATTGTTCCCAATCTGAACAATCATGGGCACTAATTAGCCTCAACAACTACTCTATCTGTAGGATACGAAACACGTTGATGAAAGTGACCGGCGTAAACATGTAAAAATGATTTAATAATGCTTTCAACCTGGGCAAAAGAAAGACCTGATTTAATCAGCTGATTTTGATCCGTTTTAGTCTTCACTACGCGTCTGATCATACTTTCTGCTTCTTGGAGATTCTTTGGACTGACTGATCTCATGGCAGCCTCTACCGAATCAGCAAGCATTACAATAGCAGACTCTTCGGAATTCGGCACTGGGGTCGGATAACTGTATGATTCAGGTGAGGGCAACGGTTTTCCTTCTTTCTCCGCAATGTTGCAAGCTTTATGATAAAAATACTGCAAGACAGTGGTGCCATGGTGCTGCAAAATTATATTAAGTACAGGTTGCGGCAAACGATGCTTCCTGCCTAATTTAACTCCATCTTCCGGATGACGGGTAATCAGCTTGCAGCTTTCTTGCGGCAACATGAAGTCATGAGGATTATCACCGGATTGATTCTCAGTAAAAGCTAAAGGATTCTCTAATTTGCCGATATCATGGAAATATGATCCTACTCGTACGATCATGGCATTGGCACCGACTGCTTCCGCGGCTGCTTCGGCCAAATTGGCCACCATCATGGAATGCTGTGATGTGCCGGGAGCCTCGATAAATAATCGTCTTAACAAAGGATGGCTCGTCTGGGAGAGCTCAATCAGGCGCAGAGGAGAAACAGTATTAAAAAGCATTTCAAAAATAGGCATAACACCGATAGCCACTACGACAGAAAACATTCCACTAAGAACCGCCTGCAGTATATGTGTAAGCATCCTGTCCAGGGGTTCATGAGCCAATAAACCAAAAACAGCGCTCATGCTCAAAGTGACAACGGCGGTAGAAACAATAATTTTGGCATAATTGTCATGGCGTCCGATTCCCTTTGTGTATAAGGACGCTACCAGGCAGCCGGCTAGCGCTGTCATTGGAAATGCCATCTCAAAACCCGTCATAGGAATTAGCATGATGATCAAAAGAATAGACATGACAGTTGCGGTTCTAAAACCGAAATAAGCAGCAATTACCACTGCAGCAAAATAAACCGGCGGCGTTAGAGGATTATGCTGAGCCAGATAGATAGAAGTTACCATCGGAATCAAAAGCGCCAGAGAAAGCGCCATTAAAGTTCTTGGAGTATCAGCAATATTAGGATGATAGCGTTGGAAATATAATACGGCCAGACCCGCTAAAATAATAACAAGGAGTAAAATGCCAAGCAGACGGAACCAATCAATACCAGTTTGACCAGTCAGATCCAAATCTAGAAGCATTTGCCAGTTTGCCTCAGTTATCATATCACCTTTGGACACGATTCTGGTTCCTCTGTTTACCATTACAGGATTATTAATAACCCGATCATAGGCAGCTTTTCGCGCATTGATCGTCGCCTCCTCATTGGGAACAACATTAGGCTTCAAAATCAACTGTAAAGTTTGGCCAATCAATGTCACATCATCTACATAATATTCACTGTTGTCTTTAAGGTTTTCGGCCGCATCATTGATTGCTATGGCAAGACGTGCTTGGTCAAGTGAGTCAGCCATAATCGCTTCTGTCTGAGTTAACAGTACTTCTGAAAAATTGTTAAAACGGACTTCTGACATCTTCATCAACTGTTGGGCATCTGCAGCCGGTAAAGTAAGACCAAGAGTCTGATCGAGACCTGAAATCAAAGACGAGGCAGAAAGCTGAAATTCAGTTTCTGTCGGTTGACGTAAATTTGTTGATGGTTCTTGTTGAGTCTCATTTGTAGGCTCTCCCCTGGCATTGTTGCCATCAGAATCAGGAACTTCGGTATCAGGGGACTGAACTTTATAAATTGCTTCTCTGCGTTCTTGCACAATATCCAGAAAACGCGTCACATCTGAAATTACTGCCGAACTGGTCTGCTCTGATCGCATCATGACAGTTTGAATATCCGCCTGAGCCTGAGCTGCCCGCTTTTGCGTCTCAACACTGTCCGCAATCGCGCGTGGAGCGACAATATCATAATCACTGACGTCGCCTATACTTAGATTATATTTTTCTGGTTGAGAACCAATATATATAGACAAAGTAAAAATTGCTACTGTCAACAAAAGCGTGATCAAAGTTAATCTCTTCTTGGCATTGGATTTCATCTTCTGCTCCCCCGCTTTTTCTTTTGTCTGAGCAATTCAGCTTCTTCATAGGCCTGAATGATTCGCTGCACCAAAGGGTTTCGTACCACATCTCTTTGGGTAAGCCTGATCTGCCCGACTCCTTTTACCTTACTTAGTAGCAGTGCCGCCTCTTCTAAACCACTTCTCGTATTGGCAGGGAGATCAATTTGGGTAATACCACCGGTTACAACTGCTTGGGCATGGAATCCTATCCTGGTCAATAACATTTTGATTTGTTCTCTGGTCGTATTTTGCGCCTCATCAAGAATAATAAAAGCATCATCTAGTGTACGTCCGCGCATATATGCCAGAGGCGAAACTTCAATTAGTCCCTTTTCCAAATTTTTCAGATATTGCTCATTACCCATCAGATCATTTAGCGCATCATATAGAGGACGCATATACGGATCAACTTTATTTTGAAGGTCACCTGGTAAAAAACCCAGTTTTTCTCCTGCTTCAACTGCAGGCCTGGTTAAAATAATCCGCGATATTTCATGTGCACGAAACGCCTTAACTGCCATTGCTACTGCCAGATATGTTTTGCCCGTGCCTGCAGGACCGATGGCAAATGTTAATTCATTTTTTTCTATGGACTCAATATATTTTTTTTGTCCATATGTCTTGCTTAAGATGGGTCTGCCTTTTGAGTTGACGCAGATAATATCCGGCGAAAATTCTTTAAAAGCTTCAACTTCGCCATCCTTAACAACATTAATCAAATAGTTCACCAACTGATCAGTTAATGGTTGGCCACTACCGTGCAAATCATTCATCTTGCGATAAACTTCAGTTGCCGCAGTAATATTATCCGGTCTATCCCCACGTATGACCAAGCCATTCGAAGTTGCCTCAGTTTCTACCTGAAAAGATTCATCAACAAGCTTTGCATGGTCATTGAAGGCTCCCAGCACTGCCATTCCCGTACTCGTATGATCGAATTGAATACTATATTCCATATGAAAGTAGTATAACTTTATTCTACAGGTACCAGCAAATCATTTTGGTACGCAATCCTATCTTCGCGCAGAGCAGGAATTACTAATTTCTTTTCGTGCTTAATAGTAATTGTCCAGTTTTCACCCTCTAATTCTTTGAGAATTACCCCTCGCACATTTTCCAGATAAGGAATAATATACTCGTCTATCGAATCCGGATTAACAATTGCTCTGATCTCAAAAGTATCGTTGCGATCAAAACGAACGCCATTGATAATTATCTGGTCATCATTAGCTCTGATTTCCGTAGTCGCCACCTTACGCTCGCCATTAATTGAAACTGCCTGAGCGCCGAGAGAAGCTAGTTCATTAACAAATTGCCTCAGAACCGAATCTCTCATTCTTGCCGGAGCATTGCTGGTCAACGAAATAATCACTCCGTCGTTTTCAACTTTGCGTAAGCCTGCAAAAACAGCATATTGCTCTTTTTCTTCAATAATTTTCGCCAAAACTCCAGTTTCAGATCCGCTTAACTCATTCTCAAGAGTTCGGATATAGTCATGCAATTGATTATTACGTCGGTCAAGATCCTGATTCTTTTTTTGATATTCAATCACAGAATTCTGTAGTTCCTGTAAGCTATCACGGGTAACAGATTTTCTATTTAGACCCTTCATCTGTAAAGCGAGCAAGATACCTAGAACAATGCATAAAACAATTACAAAGGAACTGAGACCAAATCTAATTTTCATTTCTAGTGGCCTCCAAATAGGTAATATATTCTCTGAAATTTTCGTATTCCGAGAACGTTGGAACGACTACTTGGCCTGTCTGGATCTCCATGCGGATCCCGACCTCATTCGAAGTAATCCTCTGTAGATATCTATCAGTTTCTAAAACTGTCAACATTTCCTCTATAGGTCCAATCACAATAATCACATAAGGAGGTGCCAAGCGCCGGGAATAGAATAAAATAGTCGGGCCTATACAATAAATCTGAGGTACAGCAGTAATTCTAGTTCCGTTAAAAGATAGAGCCCTTGCCCCAGCTCCATTTAGTAAATTAATTATATAAGTAATTGTGCCGTCATGTATTAAGGCATCCGACTTATCTACCAGCGGGTCATATCCTTCCTTGTCATTCATTGTAATAGTCAAACCTGTTCCGGTTACAGTTTCCAGACCAGCAAGGAGTCTTGCTGCTCTTAATTCCTGTATTAGCTCCGGGCGCTTAGTCGTAATCTCCAGCGAATCCAGTAAATCACGTCGCCTGTTCTCCAAAGTTTTCTGCTGTTTCAATAAGGACTCATTGTTAAGAACCAGAGTATTAAACTCATGCTGAATTGTCTCGTATTGACTAAATATTTCTTCCATTTCATTTCTAGTCCCAAAATTTTTAATAATGACTGAGATTGAAAACCCGAACACGATCAGCAAAACAAATAGCAGTAGTTTCATCTCCGGTGCCAATGTCCCGCTATTTCGAGAATCAATAATTTTGCCGGAGTACGATTTTCTTCGAGGTCTAATTCTCTCTTTCACCGCGCATATACTCCATAACAAAATCAAATTCCGGCGGTAGCTTTGACGATAGACTTATTGTCTCTCCGGATACAGGATGTATAAATTTCAGACTTTTTGCATGCAATAACTGGCCATCTCCATAAATAATAGGTTTGTTTTTGCCGTAAACCATATCACCTACCACAGGATGACCAATATATGATAAATGTACTCTGATTTGATGTGTTCTGCCCGTTGTCAATTGACAACTAAGATGCGCTCCGCGGCAAGCTTGTTCAATCAGATCTATTTTAGTAACAGCAGGTTTCCCGTCTGCTACTACAGCCATTCGTTGACGATTTCCAGGATCTCGGCCAACAGGTGCATCTATTAATACTGTTTTTGCCTCCATTTGGCCCCAGACAATAGTCTGGTAAATACGCACCAGCGATCTTTTTGCCAGCTGATTAGCAATATGACGATGGGCTTGATTGTTCTTGGCAATAATTATCAAGCCGGAAGTATCTTTATCAAGCCGGTGAACAATGCCCGGACGGTCATATCCCTGAACATCAGAGAGATTGGCCGAGCCATACGCCAATAAAGCATTGACAAGAGTCCCTTTGTGATTTCCGGCAGCAGGATGAACTACCATTCCCCTGGCTTTATTGACTACTATCAGCACCTCATCCTCATAAACTATCTCCAAAGGCAATTCCTCGGGAACTATATCCGATGTTTTCTGCTCTTCATTGACCAAAAATGTTTGACCTCTCAATACCGCCTGAGATGGCTTGACCGCCTTAGCATTCAACGATACTTTGCCTGCCAAAATCAATTGCTTTATCGCTGACCTCGAAACTCCACATTGTCGTGCCAGCCAGCTATCAAGCCTAGGTGCGTCTTCCATAGCAACTATAGTCCGCATTGTCACTCAGCATCACCTATTTCAGGAGCGATATTCCCGGTAATTTGCTCCATAAAACTATGGTCCAGGAGCAAAAAAAGTATCGCCAAAATAACTCCTATCGTGACGAATGCGTCTGCCAGATTAAAAACCGGAAACTTGTAGGAACCAAAATTAAATGATAGGAAATCTGTCACCCGCCCAAAGCGAATGCGATCAATTAAATTGCCAATACCGCCCGCTGCTATGAGCACCAGAATCATTTTGGCCTTGAATCCTTGAGCTCTGCCCAAATAGAATAAAACCACTATGCTTACAATCAAAGAGCTGATAGATAGGAGAGTAATTCCCCAGCTTTTTGCAGCAAGATAATTCCAAGCTGCTCCGGAATTCCAAGTTAGTTCC
>JAAZGH010000193.1 GCA_012511325.1 Clostridiales bacterium
GGATAGGGTACCGGCGATTCGGTTCTTTGCCAGACTGTGTTGCCGAAAATCAAGCGCTGTAACCAGGTCAGCTCTTTTCCGGACGGTAGTTGCTTCCGGGCAGATGATGTCTCAGCCAGCTCGGTCTGTTTTGTCTGTTCGATATCCTGTCCGGCTTCCGGTGTCAGTTCAGTACCATATTCTGTATGTTCCGGCATGGTTTTCTCCCTTATCCAACTTTGATGTGAAATAATTAATCAAAGCTTAACACAAAGCCGGCCTCTTGGCATTACCGGCTAATTTCCCGCTTCTCGGAAATAGGCAGAAAAGGCAGTATCACTCAGAATTCGAGTAATCACGCAAAGTTTACGCAAGCAGATCACCGCTCCGCAAGTGAGGATAAACCGTTAGACGAATACAGACCCATTCCTCAGGTGCGCCGCCAAGTCTTGGGTGACAATAATACCAGAATCGGTATTATCTCCAGACGCCCCATGATCATACCGACAGAAAGAGCGAACTTGGACAGATCAGGTAAAACAGCATAACTTCCCGCCGGGCCTACCACGTCCAGGCCGGGGCCGATATTATTGAAAGTCGCCGCCACCGAGGAGAAAGCAGAAATAAAATTTGGCGCATTGAGCGAGGTAATCAGTAACAGGGCAACAAAGGACAGGAGATAAATGGTGAGATAATTGCTGAACTGAGTTCTGACCTGGCTGCTGAGCGGCTTATGCTCAAAAGTCAGTGAAATGCGGCGATTGGGATTGAGACTCGTCCTCAGTTCCGCCAGAGCGGATTTGACGTAGACAGTGACCCTGCTTACTTTCAGACCGCCGGCGGTCGAGCCTGCCATGCCTCCTATGAACATCAGGCAGAGCAGAACCACATGGGATAGCAGCGGCCAGCCATCAAAGTCAACGACCGTATAGCCCGTGGTCGTGATGATGGAAGCGACTGTAAAAAACACATCTCGCAATTGGAGAAGGAAATTATCATAGAGTTGCCCGGTATTAAATAAAATCATGACCACGGCAACCACAATGCAACCCAAGTACCAGCGCAGCTCTTCGCTCTGAAAAAATTCTTTAAAGCGTTTACCCAGCAAGGCATAGTAGAGACTGAAATTGACACCGAAGGCAATCATGCCGAAGGCCAGCACATAGTAGAGATAATAGCTGTTGTAGAAAGCGATAGAATTAGACTTGATGCTGAAGCCGCCGGTACCCGCAGCCCCGAAAGCATGAAGCATAGAATCAAAAACAGGCATGCCGCCTGCTATAAGCAAAATAATCAGAACCAGCGTCATGCCCAGATAAATTGCATATAAAACGCGGGCCGTATTTCTGACTTTGGCCTGGATCTTACCGAAGATCGGGCCTGGAACTTCCGCTTTCATAATGAAAACATTGTCCGACTCAATCTTCGGCATAACAGCCAACGCAAAAACCAGGACGCCCATGCCGCCGATCAGATGTGTAAAGGAGCGCCAGAACAGCTGCGAATGCGGCAACAATTCCGGTTGAGACAAGACACTGGCGCCGGTAGTTGTAAAACCGCTGGAAGCCTCAAAGAACGCATCCAGGAAAGAAGGAATACAGCCGCTGATTACGAACGGAAGTGCACCTACGGCTGAAATCAAAAACCAGGAGAGCCCTACCACCACAAAACCTTCTCTCATAAAGAAATCAGGCTTGTCGGGTTTGCGATAAGACAGTAGCCAGCCGCCGCTCAGACATAAAAACAACGGCAGCAAAAACGGATACATTCCCTTCCAGCCTTCGCCATAAATCAAGGCAATCAATATCGCAGGCAACATGAGCAAGCCATTGATGAAAATAATCCTGCCCAAGGCATAGCGCGTCATCTGATAGTTCACAGTTTAGCTCTCCCGGAGGATATCTTTGATATCCTGAAAATTAGGCTCAGTAGTAACAACAACGGCACTGTCACCAGGCTGGAGACAATCATTGCCGCCGGGGAAAATAATCTCATTTTGCCTCATAAGACAAAGAAGCAATAATCCCCGTTTTATCCGCATTTCACGTAAAGGCTTCCCGCAGACCGGGCTACCCTCCGTCACATGAAACTGGAGGATCTCAACCTTGCTGTTAGAAATCCGATAAAAGCCCTCAATCCCCGGCCCGGACGAATTCTGCAATGAGCGCACCAGGCGGATGAGCTGATCCGCGATCAGATTGTTAGGTGTAATGATCGCTTGCAGACCGGCATTCCCCAACACTTTGAGCAAATTAGTACGATTTACCTTGGTAACGGTATTCTTAACGCCTTGATGTGTAGCATATA
>JAAZGH010000194.1 GCA_012511325.1 Clostridiales bacterium
AGCAACTTTGCTCCAACCATACTGATTTTATTTGCGGCCAGCCTGTTCGGGGTCGCTTTCGGTGCCATTATCTCCACCTCGAATAAACTGCAGCTGGATGGCAAAGTCGGACTTGGCACCACGGTTACCCTTATACTGTCCTTTTTTACCGGCATGATGAACCCCCAGGTCAAACATTTTGTCGAGGACAAGTTGCCGCTTCTGGCCAGATTCAATCCAGTCACTATCGTCAACGATGCCCTGGTATCTGTCAATGTGCTGGCGGAGACTTCCAGAATCTATCTGCCGCTAGTTCGTCTGGTCGCGCTATCGCTGCTCTTATTCCTGATCTCAATGATTTGGATAGGGAGGAGATCATATGACAGTATATAAAGCCTTTCTACAGCTCACCTGGCGCAAGAAGATCATCATCATACCTATTGTCGGCATCTTCCTGGCCATATCGATAATTATCACAATGACAGTTCAGGAAAAGCAAAGCTTTGAGGATGTCTCACTCAAGATCGGTCTGGTTGACTACTCCGAATCGGAGCTGTCCCGTGACTTGATCTCTTATCTGGAAAGCGGCAATCAGGTTTATCTGATCGACTCGGACACTACCGAGCAAAAACGCGGCATCTTCAATGACCGCTATGACCTGACCATGACCATCTATGAGGATCTCGAGCAAAATGTCCTTTCAGGGCAAGAGGCAGTCGGCATGATCAAGAACCGCGCGTCCGCTCAGGCCTATTTTGGCGAAATGAAAGTCCAGAAATTCCTCATGTTTTCGAAAGCTGCCTATGAAAACGGCAAATTCGACACAGATCGCGTACGCGAAGCGTTGACGGCAGACAGCGAGATCCAATTCCTGGCTTCGGATCAGGCGGAAACAGAAAATCATGTTCTGCTCTACTTCAATTCCGGCGCCTATATTATCTCCTTGCTGATTTTCCTAGCGGTAGGTATGGTGATGGCCGACTTCGGCGATGAGCAGCTGCAGCTGCGAAATGAAGTCTCCGGCAAGAGCAAATTAACCTTCCAGCAAGAACTGTTGCTGGGCCAGCTCACGCTGCTCCTGATCTCCCTGTTGCCGATCATGCTCTACCCTCTGGTACCCGGAGGGAATATGACCCGCCTTTACCTGGAACATCTGGGACCGATGGTGCTGAACGTGACTTTGCTGTGTCTGGCAATACTCAGTATCTTTAACTTCATCTACAGCCTGACTCAGAAACATAACTCCATATCTGCAATAGGAAATGTGCTAGCGATGGGTTTCGGCTTTATTTCCGGCGGCATGGTTCCGCGGGAATTCCTGCCTGACATCTCCCTTATCCTGGCCCGCTTCTTTCCGATCTACTACTTTATCAATATCAATGAAGCCATCTTTCAGCCGGACTTTACCTGGGGAGGGATCCTGCCCGATATCTTGATCCAGCTTGGCTTTCTCTGCGGCTTCTTTGCCCTGAATCTTCTGGTCCGGCGCCTGAAACAAAAACAATGGCGAACCGTTAAAAACTAATCTCTCGGCAGGTATTAGTAAACACTGCTGTTGTTTCCGAGTTTAGAGCAGGGAAGATCAGATATAAACAGTGGTTGTAGATGATAACTAATATCTCAGTCTTCAAAGGGAACGAGAGAAAAAAGACAACAGATGCTTTATAAAACCGATGGCATCTCAAATTATGAAAGACTTGATTTAACTGCCAATAATAACAGTAATGATAACTAAAATTACGGATATATGGCTGATTCGACAGGTTATTTCCCTTGATGTTTTTTGACAAAACATTTTTAGTATATTTGTGTTAATATAGAGCCATTATAATTATTAAAATAAGTTGTTATAAACAAAATACTTGAGGTGATATTATGAACAGTAATCTATCGATGCGTAGTGTACAAATTTCACAAAACAAGAGGATAAGGAATATCCTGTGCTTGCTTCTTGCACTATCTATTCTTATGATTTCTTCTTCTCTGGTTTACGCAACATCCCAGGCAGTGATTACAGGCTTATCCATTGATGGCATATTAGAATATGTTGAGATACCTGACTTTGAATACAATTTAACGACAGAACTTAAGAGCAGTTCTGTGAGCTTTGAAAATCCCTATAGTGCTACTGTAGAAGTAAAGTTTAATAATACAGTATTAGGTGAGAACACCGACTATTGGAACCAATATGATTTGGACTTTATAGATGGTTTAAATACGGTAGAAATCACGGTAACGTCCGAAGACGGAATAAATACCAATACCTATGTAATAAATATCGCCAGGAACTGTTCCTCTCAGGCAGTAATTACAGGCTTATCCGTTGGTGGCATATTAGAATATGATAAGATACCTTACTTTGTATACGATTTTACGACAGAACTTGAGAACAGTTCTGTGAGCTTTGAAAATCCCTATAGCGCTACTGTAGAAGTAAAGCTTAATGACACTACACTCTTCAGCGAGAATCCCGGCTATTGGAACAACTATGAGTTTGATTTTGTAACCGGTGTGAATACAATAGAAATCAATGTAGTATCCGAAGACGGAATAAATACCAATACCTATAGAATTAATATCAATAGAATTAATGCCGCCTCCCAGGCAGTAATTACAAGCTTATCTATTGATGGCATATTAGAATATGTTGAGACACCTGGCTTTGAATACAATTTAACGACAGAACTTGAGAGCAGTTCTGTGAGCTTTGCAAATCCCTATGGCGCTACTGTAGAAGTAAAGTTTAATAATACAGTATTAGGCGAGA
>JAAZGH010000195.1 GCA_012511325.1 Clostridiales bacterium
GTCAACAAATATCTTATCTTCCTGAACTGCAAGAGGAGGAACGCTGGTTGCGGGTAGAGCGTACCCTTGATAGTTTGCGCTGCCGTTTTGGCAATAAGGCAGTTCTGAGAGCCTGTCTGATGTAATACTAGTTATTGTTATGGTACTGATTACTGAAAGCCGGCGTTGATGATAGTTTCTGAACTCAGGAGGATATCTCGCAGATCGTCCAGTTGTTGCCAAAGCTCAGCTCTTTCCTGTGCGGTAATCCTGATGCTTCTGGGCAAAGGGGTGCGCAAATAAACATGAAGAATTGCGTGCGCGCAAGAGGCAAAATCCTCATCTGAGAGTTCATATAATCCGTCAAAAAACAGATTAATCCGATCGAGGGCGACAGCACGGGGCAAGGCCAGAATAGCAGTTTCGGTTAAGCTATAATGTGAGCCGGTAGCCGCAGTCAATAGTGGCAGATTATCCAGATTTTTGCTGTATTCGTGGCACTCTCTCGATCTGGTACGTCCCTCGCGGGTCAGATGTCTGACACCCAGTCGGAGAAGCAGAAAGCTGATGGCCGGCAATAAGAGAAGCAGACCGTGGAAACTATTGCTCAAATAAGACAATAGAGGGACTAAAACTATAGAAATGACAAAAAATGACGCGGTAAGGATGCGGCCAAATTTTGTTTTGGTTTGATCATAGAGCCCCAGAGTCAAATATTCGCCGTAAATTAATTCTTCGAATTCGCGGAAATTCTGCTTGAAGCCTTCGGCCGAAGCGGGAGATAGAGCTGCGCGCTTTAATTGTGCTGCAGAGAGAGCGGGTCCTCCGGTGGCAAGATCTTGGAACAGCCAGTGCAGGAGATAAGTTTCAGAGGGTCGTAAAGCCGAAAAATCAACCCGGCCTGAATGCGGCCAAGTGAAAACATAGTCATCAAGCCAGAGCTCTTTTTGATTGACAAGGGCAAGCAATGAGCTGAGCAGAACACGTCCGGGCGAATTGCGTTTTAGCAACATGGACGCATTATATGGTTTAACTGAGGAGACCCATATGGCGTAGTTAGTTCTGCGAGCAGTTTTAAATCCCTCACGCTCGTAGTAGATATAAAAGGAGAGTGCCAGAAAGAGACCGGCCAAAGTCAGATAGGGAATAATTTTGCGCGCAAATTCTCTTCTGTGCCTGATATCGGTCAGATTTTGGGCAGCGAGCGCTGCTTCCTGGAATTGTTGATCTAAGGACAAGTCAATAGGATCTTGCTCCAACGCTGTAAAAACATTTGCGGCAGTGCTGATCAAAAGTCTCAGATAATCATCATGACCAAAATCATTTGTGCGGATTTTGATAATATTGCTTTCCTGTTGACTTAGTACAAGATTAGCAGCTGTTTGGGTCACCACATTGGCACCTGCGGTAGAAATCCTTTGCGGGAGGATCAAAGTTGCGGAGAAAAGCTGGGAATTTGCTTTTGGCTTTAAAGAGAGTAGGGCAAGATCCAGTAAAGCGTCTTCGCCATTTTGTACAACCGCATCCAGCAATGACCATTGAACCTTGATCAGCCAATCCCCCCGACCAAAGTGCGTGTGCATCTGGATCGCAACCAGATCATCCTCTAGTTTTTAAGCGTAGGCTGCGGGCGCATTCTTCAATTTGTCCTTAGCTTCTTCCGTAAACTGAGTATAAATAGGGATCGGATTAAGACCGCTGGCGGCAATACCAATACTAACAAGCTCCGTGTTGCCTCGGCGCGGATGGGGGCGCACCAGATTGAGGCCCCAAGATTCGCGCGGGGCATTTACATGATAGATCTCAGTTATCTGGACAGTGCCGTCAGCTAAAATAAGAATTTCGCTCTCAATCTCGGAAATGTTGACTGCAGAAAGCAAAGAATTTATGCTGTCACATCCCGTTAGGGTGAGCGGTGCCAAGGTCAAGCTCAACACCAGAACAATTATGCCAACTCCCCTTGCTATCCATTTCACTGCTTATAACCTTAACCTAATCCTTTCGCACTCTATTACTTTGCGGCAAAATAAATTGCTGCAAAAGCTTAGCCTTCTCTGTCAAAATGAGTATATCAAAGCTTAATCGTCCAGCCAATAACGGCTGATTTCTCTTCGCGGGATAAAATATCAAAAAGCGGTTAAAAAGCTGGAACTTACTTTATTACCAGCCTGATTTCAGTTTGCACCCCTTCCGGGATCCGGTAATGAGTATTGATGGGAATATAAAAAACTGTAATTAATGCTATAATTTGTTCATATCGGCTGAGACTAACAGCCTTCAATGTTATAGGTGCCTTGATGAGTAGAGGTCAAGCATGAAAAGCAAAACTCTTATTCCAGATAAAATCTATTCCCCGATACGGACTGTTAGTGAGGCTTGCCTATGAAAGCTCATTCTTGCCGTTTTTATTATTCCAGGCTATTTTATCGTGATCGTTTTGTCCTAACCGGCACAATACTGATGATTTTGTCTGCATTGGTTCTCATAGCCAGAGAATTAATCCGCAATAGAATCTTACTTGCAGAGATAGATATCATCATGACCCCTCTGTTTATTCAGAAGCAGTTTTTGACTTATGTGCCGGTTGTGATGGCTGGCATGATGCTGATTTCTTATGAGTACAGCAGCCTATTTAAGAGGAAAAAGTTAGCGGAAAGTGTAGAGGCGATAGAGAAGGGCTATGAGAGAAATCTGGCCTATACTTTCTATACTCTGTTGAAATTAGTGGTTTTTGTCTTTGCCTTTTTCACAGTTTTGCTCCTTTTCTTTACCCGTGATTTTGCTTTTACCTATCCGAAGTTTCTACTCTATCTACTTAAATCCCAGTTCATTTATTATTTTCTTTTGCCACTTCTGAGTGTAGTTATCGGTCTGGTAGCCTCCTTCTCTCGCAATAGGTTGACAGCTTATCTGGTAATTTTGATCTTTTTCATGCTAAGCACTAATTTTGGCTATGGTTTGCTACTGTCATATACCAGCTTTTTGGGCCCTCTGGCTGCTCACGTGATAGGTTTATTTGATCTCTGTCCCAAGGGATTACACTGGACACCTCAGGACGGCTATGGTTATCCGGCTGAAAATTATATTATTATTCAGATGCTGTTTTGGCTTTGTCTTTTCATCTGTTTAATTTTGCTGCACATATTCATCAAGAAAAAGACTGTAGGTCGCGCTGCTGCGACAATTATAGGTCTGATTTTTACTGTGGCTTTATTCTTTATCCATATATCTCCCGCCTCTATCGTCAATATGAAAGATTATGGTATATACGACAGTGGTACTCAAGATTCACTTTACTATATGGAGAACATGCAAATCGAGAAGCAAACCGGAACAGAGATTTCCGCCTATGATCTGCATTTTTCAGTCGATCGTCTGCTGCGCGCTGATGTCAGCTTCACTTATCGGCATGATATTAATGAGCCTTTTTATTTGACGCTCTATCACGGCTTTAATGTCACTTCTATTCAAGATGAATCCGGTCGGCCGCTGAACTTTCATCAAGAGTTGGATGCCATAGAGATATTGGATCCTGTACCGGAAACCGGCCAGCTGCGCATGATCTATCATGGTTTTGGAGCAAAATACTTTTCCAATGACCAGGGTATATTTCTGCCGGCTAATTTCGCTTATTATCCCCGTCCCGGTCTGCAGGCTATCTACGATAATGAACAAGGTGGCTTTAAGCCTCTCTTTTCGCCTCAGCCGGTTTCCTTTGCTGTTGCAGTGGATTATCGTGATCAAGTCTACTGCAATTTGCCTGCCAGCGGTAAAAATGAATTCTCCGGTCCAGCGCACGGGATTTCGCTATTTTCCGGCCTGTATCAGGAGGAAGACTTTGACGGGGTGAGGGTTTTGTACCCCTATTTTGGCACTGTCTTTGGCAATCGTAGAGATGATTTCATTGCCAATATCCAGCCGCTCTTGCCTAGTGAACCTCTGTTGCAAGATATCAAATTTATTGTATATATGCCCAATATGAATTTCCCCAGCCCTTATGAAAGCATGGTCTTGCTGCCGGATCATCTGATGATTAGTGATTCCGCTTTTATGCTGACTGAGAGGCTGCAGATCTATCAATTTTTGTCTCAGAAGTATGATATGAGCTTTATGTTAACAGTTCTGGAGGATAAACCTGATCTCTTTTGGGCTAAGGTTGATTATAAGATTGAGGAAATCGAAGAGATGCCGGAATTTGAGGATTTCTTTAAACAGGACAACTACTATCGTTTTGGTATGGTTTTAGAACAAGCGGAGGTCTCGCAAGATGAGATAGTTAATATCTGTAAATCCTATATCAACAACGACCGGGATAAACGCACTGTCGATGAATTTCTGACAGATCTTGAAAACAAGTATCTAAAAGACTCAAAGTAAAATTGAGTTCTGATTGCTAGCCGGTAGAAGGGGGCAATATCTAATGATAAAAATAGACAAGCTGAACAAATCCTTTCGGCTGAAGAAAGTTCTGGAAAATTTGTCTCTTGAACTGGGTGCAGGTGTTTATGGTCTCTTGGGCCCTAACGGTTCCGGCAAGACGACGCTGCTGCGCTGTATTACCGGAATCTATCCTGAAGGTGCAAGGAGTATAACTTTTCCTTCAGAGCAGGACACAGATGGTTTTCACTTGCAAATGAGCTATCTGCCGCAGAATTTTGGTTTGATTGATAATCTGACGGCTTTTGAAATGCTCTGTCTATTATCTCATCTGAAGAAGATTCCTCAGTCTGCTATTGCGGAGACTGCAATGGAGGCTTTACGAGCTGTGAATCTGGAAGATAGGGCTGATGACCGGGTGAGAAAATTGTCGGGCGGTATGGTGCGCCGTCTGGGAATTGCCCAGGCGCTGCTTGGCAATCCCAGGATCAGGTTGTTTGATGAACCGACAGCCGGACTTGACCCTGAGGAGAGGCTGCGATTTAAGCGGTTGATCCAAGCCTCTGATCCTGAGAGTTTAACGATAATATCGACCCATATAGTAGAGGATATTGAGGCGACATGTGATTATGTGATCGTGCTTCTGAAGGGTGAGATCGCTTTCTTGGGAACTCAGACAGAACTGGCTCAGCTGGCTGAAGGCCTGGTATTTTTGGTTCCTGAAACTGAATATACTGCTGATACTGACACCTTTGTAATCAAGGAGACTGAAACAGATAATGTGCGACAGTTGCGTATACTGGCCAAGCAAGGTGAGGCGTATTCTGCTTTCAGCGTGGCGCCTGCCATTGAGGATGGCTATA
Organism: Clostridiales bacterium; assembly: GCA_012511325.1. Classification (GTDB taxonomy): domain Bacteria; phylum Bacillota; class Clostridia; order Saccharofermentanales; family DTU023; genus UBA1046. The sequence goes on from JAAZGH010000195.1 coordinate 5,220, forward strand.
TTGCACTCTTGAAAGGATTCGCAAGTGCTGGTTAAATCTCAATACAGACTCTGGTATAAGACACTGGGGAAAGGTGGCATCATTTCTGTTTTGCTGCTGGGGGTGGTGCTGCCTATCCTTTTTATTATGTTTTATTATCTCACCGAGGATAAAGAGCTGGCTGTGATCCAACTGCACAGCTATATCCAGACCACAATCCCGCTACTGACCTTAATCAATCCTGCCACAGCGCTGAAAGCATATTGTGAGAAGCCGCAAAAAGAACTGCTATTGCAGATCAATCGCCGTATGCGTTTCAAGGTTGCCTTATTGACATTTGCGCCAACATTTATAATAGCTGTCCTTACTTTAACGATTTATGCTGTTTTGCAGATGATTTCGACGGACTTGCTGGTTATTCTGATAGTTGCCATTCTTTTTCAATATTCTGTGGCATATGCGCTGGCTGTTATGGTGGGAAGTGTCAGCGCTGCCATCTTTTTTCTGATTATCTATACGGTGATTAATATTGCCGGTGGCAGTGAACTACCGTTATTTCCTTTCTATTTTACCAATCAGGATTTTTCGCTGCCAGATAATCTAAGTGCAATTTTCCTCTATCTGTTTTCAACTATCGGTCTGTTCATATTGGCGGTGCTTCAGGATTTGCGGCATCGGCAACTGCAAACTAAGAAATGACTTCCATAGACATTTGCTAAAAATGTCTTTATCCCTGATTGAAAAGCAAAGCAACAGCAACAATGAACAGAAGCAATTTCACCTTAACCTGCATATAATTGAGTAACACTAGTTAAATCGGGTAAATAAATTTTTTTGGGGGGGAAAATTTTTTAAGGCTTGCAATTTGCTTGTAAGCCTTATATACTTATCGGTGCGTCTGTAAAAAGGATGTCAGATTTTTATAGGCGACAATCTGAGAAGCCGGAGATTGCTGTGCGCTCAGCTGCGTTGAGCGGCAGGTAACTTCGGTGGAGAAGTCCGACTGGAATCGGACGCCGGTACGCAGTCTGAGGGTTAGCCCAGCAACTGTCTACGGAGATACAGAAGCTGGGCATTATGCCGGAAGTAAAAGAAACGCCAGACTGAGTAGTGCCATAAATGCAGCAAATATGGAGGTAAACATGGCAATTGACCAAAAAATTCGTATCCGCTTGAAGGCTTTTGACCATCACATTTTGGATGAAAGTGCTGAGAGAATTGTTGATACCGCCAAGAGAACAGGAGCAAGTGTATCGGGTCCAATCCCGTTGCCGACTGAGAAAGAGATTATCACGATCTTGCGCTCTCCGCATAAGCATAAAGATGCTCGCGAGCAGTTTGAAATTAGAACTCATAAGCGTCTGATCGATATTCTGGCTCCTAATACTAAGACTGTTGAGTCATTGATGAAACTGGAAATGCCAGCCGGAGTCAATATAGAAATTAAGCTTTAGGCAGGATACTGCCGGGTCAAGTTCACTCTAGTGAACCAATAACCAGGAGGAGTAAGTTGTTATGAAAAAATTCATGCTAGGACGCAAGGCCGGTATGACACAGATTTTTAACGAGGATGGCATTGTGATCCCGGTGACGGTGATTAGCTGCGGTCCGGTTTCCGTAGTCCAGAATAAAACCGAAGAAGTCGATGGCTATAAAGCGGTCAAAGTAGGTTATGAAGACAAAAGACGTGTTACTAAACCTCTGCAGGGCCAATTTGATAAGGCCGGTCTCAAGCCTAAAAGAATTATGCGGGAGTTTAAGACCGACCAAGAGTTTGAATTAGGGCAGGAGATTACCGTAGCAGATATGTTTGCTGCCGGTGATCATGTAGATATCGTTGGGATTTCTAAGGGTAAAGGTTTTCAGGGTGTAATTAAACGCCATGGATTTTCTCGCGGCCCGGAATCCCATGGCTCTAAACATCACAGATACCCTGGCTCAATGGGCTCTTCCGCCACACCGGGGAAAGTTTTCAAAGGCAGAAAGATGCCGGGTCAAATGGGCAATAAACGTGTAACAGTACAAAATCTCGAAGTTGTTTCAGTCGATGGCGAACGCAGCATCCTGGTAGTTAAGGGAGCTGTGCCGGGAGCGAAAGGCGGTCTTCTCGAGATCACTTCTACTGTAAAGAGAAGATAGGGCAAGAGGAGATTATCTAATGGCTAAAATAGATATTTACAATATGGACGGTAAAATAGTCGGCGATCTGGAGCTAGCCGATGAGATTTTTGCTATCGAGCCACATCAGGATGTCATGCATCGCGTGTTGGTAAATCAGCATGCCAATCGCCGCCAGGGAACTGTCAAAGTTAAGGGTAGAAGTGAAGTGCGCGGTGGTGGCAAAAAGCCATATCGTCAAAAAGGAACCGGCAGAGCCAGACATGGTTCAATCCGCTCCGCGCAATATGTTGGCGGTGGCAGGATTTTCGGTCCTGCACCTAGAAATTTCAGATATTCTCTGCCGCGAAAAATGAGGCGTTTGGCTTTGAAATCAGCTTTGGCTTCGAAGTTTCAGGCGGATAAAATGTTAGTTCTTGATGAACTAAAGCTGGATGAAATTAAGACCAAGAAAATGGTAAAGATTCTGAACAATCTTGGTGTTGATGGTTCGGCGCTGATTGTGTTGCCGCAGCGTGATCTGGTAGTGGAGCGCTCTGCTAATAATCTGCGCGGAATTAAGATCAGCGAAGTTCAAACTCTTAATGTCACGGAGCTTTTGAAATTTGACCGCTTGATCCTGACAAAAGAGGCTGTGTCCAGGGTTGAGGAGGTATATAACTGATGAAGAGTATTTATGATGTGATTATCAGTCCGGTAATTACCGAGCAGAGCATGATGGCTACTGCCGAGGGTAAATATACCTTCCGTGTAGCTAAAAATGCGACCAAGTCGGAGATTCGTCAAGCCTGCGAGCGGTTGTTTGATGTAAAGGTTGTTAAGGTTAATACGAGCTATCAAGGCGGTAAGACTAAGCGTATGGGAGTCCATGAAGGGAAACAGCCTGTCTGGAAAAAAGCTGTTGTGACGATTGACCTTGATCCGACTGAAGACCGTTATGAGACTAAAGGCGGTAAAGTTGGTACAACAACCAGGAAGTATAAGACTGAAATCGAAGAATTCGGGTTCGGCCAGTAAGCCGTACGCGTAACAGAGAGGAAGTAAGAAAATGGCACTCAAGACATATCGTCCTACTTCTCCGGCAATAAGGCAGAAAACCGTTACCGACTATTCAGGTTTGAGCAAAAATAAACCGGAGAAGTCTTTACTGGAGAAGAAAAAGAAGAATGTCGGCCGTAACAATTACGGTCGGATTACCAGCCGCCATAGAGGCGGTGGCAATAAACAGAAATATAGGGTTATCGATTGGAAACGCAGGAAAGAGGGTGTGCCTGCTAAAGTATTGGCGATTGAATATGATCCTAATCGCACAGCTTTTATCGCTCTGATTCAATATCTGGATGGCGCTAAGGCCTATATCTTGGCGCCGGAAGGCTTAAAAGCCGGTGATATGGTAGAGAGTGGACCGGAAGTAGATATTGTGATCGGCAATTGCTTACCGTTGGTCAATATTCCGATCGGCACAGAGATTCACAATGTTGAGTTGCGACCGGGCAGAGGCGGACAATTGGTAAGGGGAGCCGGAACGGCTGCCCAGTTGTTAGCGCGTGAAGGCAAATTTGCTACTTTGCGGATGCCCTCCGGTGAAATGAGGCTGATTCCAATTAACTGTAAAGCAACAATTGGCTCAGTCAGCAATCCGGAGAATGAGATTCAAAATCGTGGTAAAGCCGGCCATACAAGGCATCAGGGCAGGAGACCCCATGTCAGAGGTTCTGTCATGAACCCGGTTGATCATCCTCATGGCGGTGGTGAAGGGAAATCCCCGATTGGCATGCCCAGCCCCATGACTCCGTGGGGCAAGCCTACCTTGGGTTACAAAACCAGAAGACCCAAGGAATCGGATAAATATATTATCCGCAGAAGAAAGAAATAAGGAGACTTGCTGAATTATGAGCCGTTCGACAAAAAAAGGATTCTTTGTAGAAGAAGCGCTGATGCGACGCATCAACGCCATGAATGAGAGAAATGAGCATCGAGTAATTAAAACCTGGTCCAGGGCCTCCACAATTTTTCCGGAAATGGTGGGGCATACCATAGCAGTGCATGACGGACGCAAGCATGTACCAGTCTATATAACTGAGGAGATGGTAGGTCATAAACTGGGTGAATTTGCGCCGACCAGAACATTCCGTGGCCACGCAGGCTCCGAGAAGAGAACAACCTCCCGTTAACCGGGAGTGAAGGGAGGATTAGTCTGTGGCAAAAAAAGTAATGAGCAAAGAGGAATTGCTCGCCAATAGAGAGCAGCTGGTTGCAGATTATAAAGCTCAGCATCAGCGCAATAGAAAAAAGCCCATCTTAACCAAAAAGGAACGCAAAGTTCTTGATATTGGCAGAGATCGTGGCTATGCCCAAGCTAAATATATTCGCATTAACGCCTTTAAGGTTAACGCTGTAATCAACAACATCAGGGGTAAGTCACTTGATGAAGCATTAGCAATTTTGATGTATACGTCCAATGCTGCATCTCCGGTTTTGACCAAATTGCTTAAGTCAGCGGAGGCTAATGCTGTGAATAATAATAATCTGTCACGCGATGATCTGTATGTGGCGGAGTGCTATGCTAACCAGGGTCCTACACTTAAGCGTATCCGTGCAAGGGCCCGCGGCAGTGCAACCCGCATTTTTAAGCGTACCTGTCACATCACAGTTGTTCTGAGAGAGAAAGCATAGGAGGAGAATTAGATGGGTCAGAAAGTAAATCCCCATGGCTTGCGCGTTGGAGTAATCAAAGACTGGGACTCTCGTTGGTATGCTGATAAAAAAGATTTTGCCCGTTATCTGATTGAGGACAAACAAATTCGCGATTTTGTTAAGCGTGAAACAGAAAAAGCCGGAGTATCTCGTATTGAGATCGAGCGTGAGGGTGATGATAAGACTGTTGTTACGATTACTACCGGCAAACCTGGAATCATAATTGGTCGCCAGGGTTCCGAAATCGAGAATTTGAAGAAGAAGATGGCTAAAAAATTTAAGCGCAACTTTTTCATAAATGTTAAAGAAGTAAAAAATGTTGACTGCGAAGCACAATTGGTTGCCGAGAACATTGCTCGTCAACTGGAAGAGCGTGTTTCTTTCCGCCGCGCTATGAAGCAAGCTATCAGCAGGGCAATGAAGCAAGGAGCCAAGGGTATTAAAACTATGACTTCGGGCCGGCTGGGCGGAGCTGAAATTGCCAGAACTGAACAATATCATGAGGGTACGATTCCTTTGCATACATTACGCGCTGATATTGATTATGGCTTCGCTGAAGCGGCTACCACCTATGGACGTCTAGGCATCAAAGTCTGGATTTACAAAGGTGAGGTTCTGCCGGCTCGTAAAGCGGTACAAGCACCACAGGAAGGAGTTGAGGCCTAATGTTAATGCCAAAGCGCGTTAAGTATAGAAGACAACACCGGGGCAGAATGAAAGGCAAGGCTACACGTGGCAATTATGTCGCTTATGGACAGTTCGGCATTCAAGCGACAGAACCATGCTGGATCACCAGTAATCAGATAGAGGCCGCCCGTATTGCGATTAATCGCCGTCTTAGACGCGGCGGTAAAGTCTGGATCAAAATCTTCCCGGATAAGCCGGTTACCAAAAAACCTGCTGAGACCCGTATGGGCAAAGGAAAAGGTTCACCTGAATATTGGGTTGCCGTTATCAAGCCAGGGCGGGTTTTATTTGAAATTGCAGGTGTTTCAGAAGCGATGGCCAGAGAAGCTATGCGTTTAGCTTCACACAAACTGCCTTGCAAAACTAGATTTATTCAGAGTGAACGCACTTTTACCGAAGAGGAACTTGCCAGTTTTGCTGAAGTTCATGTCACAGAAGAAGACCTTATTCCCGCTTCAGAACTTGAGGAGGAACTTCTGACTGTTGAAGAGTCTGACGGTGGAAGTGATGATGCGAAGGAGGCTGAGAATGATGAAAGCAACTGAACTTCGTGATAAAACATCTGTAGAACTTGACGCTGAACTGAACGAGTTGAAAGCTGAGCTCTTTAAGCTCCGCTTCCAGCACGCGACAAATCAGCTTTCTAATCCTATGCAGCTTAAACGGGTGAGACGGGATATCGCACGCGTTAAAACCGTAATCCGCGAACAAGAGCTTGCTAAAGCTGGTCGAGACGGAGGGAGTAAAGCATGAGCAAAAGTGAGAGAGCGATCCGTAAACAGCGGACCGGAACCGTTACAAGCGACAAAATGGATAAGACAATAGTTGTTGAGGTTGTCGAGCATGTTCGTCATCCGCTCTATAAGAAATATATCCAGAAGACACTCAAATTGAAGGCTCATGACGAGCAGAACGAGTGTAGGGTTGGCGATAAGGTGCGTGTGATGGAAACACGCCCTCTGAGCCGTGACAAGCACTGGCGCTTAGTCGAGATCATCGAAAAAGCAAAATAGCTTAGCGCAGTGGAGGAAAATATTTATGATTCAAGTAGAAACAACTCTGAAATCTGCAGATAATACTGGCGCCAAGCGCCTGTACTGTATTAAAGTTCTCGGCGGCACAGGTCGTAAATATGCCAATGTCGGAGACGTGATAGTCTGCTCAGTAAAAGAAGCCATCCCCGGCGGAGTTGTAAAAAAAGGGGATGTGGTAAAGGCAGTTGTGGTTAGAACCAAAAAAGGCTTAAGACGTAATGACGGTTCACATATTAGATTCGACGAAAATGCAGCTGTAATACTAAAGGATGATGGTAATCCACAAGGTACTCGCATCTTCGGTCCTATTGCCCGTGAGTTGAGAGAGAAAAATTATATGAAGATTCTCTCCCTGGCGCCGGAAGTGCTGTAAGGAGGTAATAATGTCAAAAGTGCATGTAAAAGTTGATGATACGGTCTATGTCCTTACAGGAAAGGATGCCGGAAAAACAGGTAAAGTTTTAGCTGTTCATCCTAAAACCGGCAGGGTGATCGTGGAGGGTGTCGCAGTCTCCACTGTGCACAAGCGTCCGCGCAGAGCTGGTGAGCCTGGGGGTATTATTCATGTTGAAGCTGCTATTGACGCTTCTAATGTAATGGTTGTTTGTGACAAGTGTAAACGGCCTTCCAAACTGGGAAAAAGATTTGATAATGACGGACAAAAAGTCCGATATTGCAAAGCTTGCGGCGAAACCGTGTCTACAGTTGGACTGGCTAAGAAATAGGGAGGCGCAAAGTGAATCGATTAAAAGAAAAATACCGTAAAGAAATTGCGCCCAAATTGATGGAGCAATTTAATTATTCATCCCCGATGGAAATTCCCAAATTAGAAAAAATCGTGCTCAATATGGGCGTTGGAGATGCCAAGGATAATGCTAAAGCGATTGAGAGCGTCGTAGACAATCTGCGAGTTATTTCCGGACAGCAGCCTGTGGTTACTAAGGCGCGCAAATCCATAGCTAATTTCAAATTGCGTGCGGGCATGAATATCGGAGTTATGGTTACTTTAAGAGGTGACCGTATGTATGACTTTTTTGACAAACTGGTCAGTATTGCTCTGCCACGTGTCCGCGACTTCAGAGGAACCAATCCCAATTCATTTGACGGACACGGCAATTATGCCCTGGGCGCAAGAGAGCAGTTGATTTTTCCTGAGGTCGATTATGATTCCATAGACAAGATCAGAGGTCTGGATATCGCGATTGTCACAACCGCAAAGACCGATGAGGAAGCGAAAGCATTATTGGACGGCTTAGGAATGCCGTTCAGAAAATAGAGCCGGAGGGTATAAATGGCAAAGAAATCTAAGGTAGTAATGGCACAGCGTCCGGCAAAATTTGCTACGCGTCAACATAATCGCTGTCAACTTTGTGGCAGACCGCGTTCTTATATGCGCAAATATGGCATCTGCCGTCTCTGTTTCCGTGAACTTGCCTATAAGGGGCAAATACCGGGAGTGCGCAAGGCAAGCTGGTAGGGAGGAAGAATCTATGCAAATAACTGATGCTATTGCCGATATGCTGACTAGAATCCGCAATGCTGGCCGCGCGGGTCATCCTAAGTGCGATATACCTGCATCTAAAATGAAGAGAGCGATCGCGGAAATATTGGTTGAAGAAGGCTATATCCAAAGTGTTACTTTTCAGGAGGACAATAAACAGGGAATACTGACAGTAACCTTAAAATATATTGACAAAAAGCCTGTTATCAACGGGATTCAACGCGTATCGAAGCCAGGGCTGCGTGTTTATGCTGATCTTGAGAATTTGCCCAAGGTGCGTGGAGGGCTTGGCATTGCAATCATATCCACTTCAAAGGGCATCAAGACCGATCGGCAAGCCAGAAAAGATGGCGTAGGCGGAGAAGTTCTGGCCTATGTATGGTAATAACTCTGAAAAGGGTCATTTTTAGACCTTCAATATTAAGAGCAGGAGGAACAAATGTCCAGAATTGGAAGAACGCCGGTGGTAATTCCACCTGGAGTAGAGGTGAAACTGGAGGGCGACTTAATCCGAGTCAAAAAAGATCGGACTGAGCTGGTTCAGAAGATTCATCCTTTAATTGAGGTTAATATTAAAGATAACCAGATAGAAGTAACAAGAAAAAATGATCAGAAAGAGAGCAGGAGCATGCACGGGCTGACGCGCTCTCTGATCCATAATATGGTCACAGGTGTGCATGAGCCATTTACTAAGACACTTGAGGTGCAGGGTACAGGTTACAGAGCACAATTAAACGGGAATGTGCTCAGTCTGACTTTAGGTCTGTCACACCCGGTGGAAATTGCAGCACCGGAGGGCATAACTTTCGAAGTGCCGTCTGCTAATAAAATTATAGTTAAGGGTGCCGATAAACAACTGGTTGGAGAGATCGCTGCCCGTATCCGTGCTAAAAGGGTGCCTAATCCTTATAAAGGCAAAGGCATTAAATATGATTATGAAGTCTTGCGCCTGAAAGAAGGCAAGACCGGCGCTAAATAAGGGGTGAAATAAATGATTAAAAAGGAACCTAGAAATAATGTGCGCCGTCGCAAACAGGCCAGAGTGCGCAAACATGTGAGAGGAAGTCAAGAAAGACCTCGTCTTGCAGTATTCAGAAGCAATGCTCAAATTTATGCTCAAATTATTGATGATAGCAAGGGTGTAACATTGGCCTGCGCTTCTTCATTGGACAGCCCCTTGAAAGCACAGCTGAAGAATGGTGGCAATCTGGAAGCGGCACAGGCTGTTGGCAGAAGTGTGGCCGAAAAAGCCCTGGCTAAGGGTATTGACAAAGTAGTTTTTGATCGCGCCGGGTACATATATGCCGGACGGGTAGCAGCATTGGCTGAAGCTGCCCGTGAAGCAGGCCTTAAATTTTAGGGAGGAAGATTATGAGAGAAAATCGTAGTAGACGCGGTCGCCGTGATGAGGTCCGTGAGGATGAATTTCAGGAGAGAGTTATCCATATCGGCCGTGTTGCCAAAACCGTCAAAGGCGGACGAAATTTTCGCTTCACTGCCCTGGTAATTGTAGGTGACGGTAACGGTCGTGTTGGCAAAGGCCGTGGTAAAGCTGCTGAAATTCCTGATGCGATTCGCAAAGGGATAGAGGATGCGAAGAAGAATTTGATTACTGTGCCAATTAAGAACGGTACCATACCTTATGAGGTACTGGGAAAATTCGGAGCTGGTAAGGTGCTGTTAAAACCGGCAGTAGCCGGTACCGGTGTTATTGCCGGTGGCGCGGTACGTGCAGTATGTGAGATGGCAGGGATTCATGATATTCGCACCAAGTCCCTCGGTACAAATAATCCTAACAATGTTGTCAATGCCACTATGGAAGGACTCAGGTCTCTCAGATCTATTGATGAAGTGGCCAGAATCCGGGGCAAAAAACCCTCTGAAATTGTTTAGGAGGTCTATATGGCTAATCTAAAGATAACATTAGTTAAGAGTGTCAGTGGTTCGAATAAGAAGCAGATTGCCACTGTTGATGCGCTGGGGCTGAAAAAAATTGGCCAGACTGTGGAACGCCCTGATAATGCGGCTGTGCGCGGGATGATTTCCCGTGTCAGTCACCTTGTCAGTGTTATTGAGGAGTAATACCGGTATGAAAATAAACGAAGTGAAAGCAACTCCGGGCGCCAGAAAAAAAGCTGTCCGTAAAGGCAGAGGCTATGGTTCCGGAC
>JAAZGH010000196.1 GCA_012511325.1 Clostridiales bacterium
GCTCATATGTGTTAGCCAAAGACAGACCAATCCCCAAAACATCAAATCCCGGTCCGATATTCGCTGTTGTAGCCGTTACTTCAACTCTCATTTTCGACCCCTTTCTTCAATAATGTCATCCTGTCGTTATGTCGTCATTAAATTATTTTCAGAGCCCCCGGCGTGAGTGCAAATAATCCGGAATTAAGCGCAGTTGCTTTGTTTTGCCGAGCAAAGCGCGGTTTGCTTCGTCGTGCTGTCACTATACATTGCTGATCACGGTTCGCGTAATTCTTATAACAGCGCTTATTTTGCCGGACTGTTGCCCACGCATTGTCTGATCATCGGCAAAATGTCTTCCAACGCCAATATTGTCGGCGTTATCTCAAAATCTCTCAATTTGGAACTGATACTGCGAGGCGCCGCGGTGTCCGCTAGCTTCTCCAGACGCTCTAGCTTGGCAGTCAGTTCTGTAGTTTCGGCCATCATTGCAGGCGCCTCAGTACTTAAATCTGCAGGCTCTGTCACAGTACGAGTTGCGGCATCGCCGCCCACGTCGCTGCTCTCCAATGCCGCCAGCACCGCATCGCTGAATTTATACGGACTCGCCGTTGACACAATCAGGCAGTAATTTGTCGCTAACTCGGCCGCGCCATACGCGACTGCGGTATGCGGATCAATCAGGTATTTATATTTGTCGAAGGCGTCACGGATCAGTCCGGTGGTCTCCGGATCGGTTTTGTGCTTTGATCTCAGGTCAGAGGGAAAGTCCAAAGGCCAGACAAAATAACCGGTTTCCGCCAGCGAGCGGTAACAATCGGTGATCAGCTCGCTGTCACCTCCGCATAAGAGATGCAGATATCTTTCCAGATTGCTGGAGACCAGAATATCCATCGAGGGAGAGAGCGTTTTTGCAAACTCGCGCCGACTGTCATATCTGCCGGTAGCAAAAAAGTCCGTCAGAACTTTGTTCGTATTGGAAGCGCAGATTATATTTCCCAGGGGCAAGCCCATTGCTTTAGCATAGATGGCGGCTAGAATGTCGCCAAAGTTGCCTGTAGGAACCGAGACATCCAAGAGGGCGCCTTCGTCAATTCTTCCGGTGGCCGCCAGCCGTTGATAAGCATAAAAATAATAGACAATCTGCGGCACCAGGCGGCCGATATTGATGGAATTGGCGGAAGAGAGATCCTTGCGCCGATTGGCCGCCAAATGCCGGATGTCGGCGCTGACGAAAGCCTGCTTGACAGCGCGCTGAGCATCATCAAAATTACCGGCGATGGCAAAAACATGGGCGTTATTGTCGCGCACAGCTTCCATCTGCAGTTGCTGAATCTCCGAGACGCCTCCGTCCGGATAGAGCACCATGATCTCGGTGCCCTCTTGACCGGCGAAACCCTCAAGCGCTGCGCTGCCTGTATCTCCGGATGTAGCAACCATGATGAAAGCGCTTTTATCGCGTCCTGTCAATAGATAAGACTCGCGGAGCAGACCCGGCAAAAGGCTCAGCGCCATATCCTTGAATGAAGCAGTCGGACCGTGGTAGAGCTCTAAGAAAGCATAATCGTCGAATTCTTGGATCTGCACAATCTCATTTGAAGCAAATTTGTCGTATCCAGCTACAATCCGCATCAAAGCAGATTGTGAGAATTCCGGGAAGAACAGACCTAAGATATGCCGGACCAGCTCCCGATATGTCACGGGCAAAGCGCGCCAATCCACCGCCGGCAGCCGTTCAGGAACATACAAGCCGCCATCCGGCGCCAGGCCGGCGATAATCGCCTCCGGCCCGCTGACAAAATCTGTTCGGTTTCTGGTTGAATGATATTTCATATTCCCATGATACACTTAGCTGTCCGCAGCAATAGTTCCTGCCTCACACGCCTAGCTGTCTGCCGCTACCGGTTTTGTGCCCCATAGATCTGCATCAGATCC
>JAAZGH010000197.1 GCA_012511325.1 Clostridiales bacterium
GGCATGACGATGCTGGTCGTCACGCATGAAATGGCCTTTGCCCGCGATGTCAGCAATCAGGTATTTTTTATGAACGAAGGCGTTATCCATGAATCCGGCACTCCGGCGGAAATATTCGGGAATCCGCAGCGTCAGGAAACAATCGATTTTCTGGCCAGGTTCCGCAATACATAGATTTAAAGGCCGGGTTGGTTCAAACCGCCTCTTTGCGGCTGTTACATCATGCTAAAATAAAATATAGCTGAGCAATTAAGATTAAAGCATGCATTATCAGATCAGCATGTGCGTTGGTGCGGGCAAAATGTGGTCTAATAAGAATTAGACCATTTTTAAGCACTAAAAACAGTAGGAAGGAGATTTGTTTCGTATCAAGATGGACAAGTATAGAGAAATTACAAAGAAAAAATTTCTCGAGAGTACGAGGCCATACCCACAGTGTCTGTCCAGAGCGTATTTGTGAGCTTGACGGGTAAATAGAAGGCGTTCGATTTCATAAGTTTATCTTAGTTTCGTATTGTATTATGAGTTAAAAGGCAAATATTATATATTTGCATCCAAACAAAATTCGTTTGCGGGAAGGTGTATTTGTGAGGCTATTGTATGCCGAAGACGAGCCGGCTCTTTCCGAAGCAGTTGTAGATTATCTTACATACCATAAGTATATAGTTGATGCTGTATACGACGGTGCTGCTGCTTACGATTATGCGATACTGGGCGATTACGACGGCATCATTCTTGATATTATGATGCCAAAACGCAATGGCTTGGAAGTACTGTCCGAGTTGCGCCGCAACGGGTGCAGAACGCCGGTGCTTCTGTTGACAGCTAAAACACAGGTAGAAGATCGCATTCAGGGTCTGGATTCCGGCGCGGACGATTATCTGCCCAAACCATTTGACATGGGAGAGCTGGTTGCCAGAATCCGTGCTATGTTGAGGCGGCGGGAAGAATATCATCCGGATTTGATCTGCTTTGGCGACCTGACGCTCAATACGCGCTCCGGAGAGATCAGCGCGGGGGATATGTCCTTTCCGTTACCAAAGCAGGAATACCGCCTTATGGAACAACTAATGCTGAATCATACGATGTACATGTCTACAGAGGACTTGCTTGTAAAAGCGTGGGGCTATAATACGGAAACCGATATAAACAGCGTTTGGTTGTATATCTCCTATTTGCGCAAGCGACTTTCTGCAATGAATTCCAAGGTAGAGATTATTTCGAAACGGAATATCGGCTATAAATTGGAAGCACAATCATGACGAAGACCTTAAAAAAACGATTTATTGTCTTCACAATGACAGCAGTTACCGGTCTTCTAGTCTTCATTGTCATTACAATCAACGGACTCAAATGGATGATGTTAGAACGGCAATCAGATATGGTAATGGAAATTCTTGTGACCTCTGACGGTACATTCCATAAAATGGATTTTAACCGGCCACCTCCTTTCTTGCGCCCGCTGGATATGGACAAGATGCGTTCTTCCCGGTTTTTTATTGTGAGAAGCGATGTTGACGGTAATATTAGGGATATCAATGCAGACCAAATTGTCTCAATAGATGTCGAGACTGCCAAAAACTATGCCTTGACTGTTTGGGAAACGGGTAGAGAATCCGGAAGAATCAAAGGTTATAAATTCTTTGTAAAAGAGATTGGACCTAATCGTCTGACGTTTTTTTTGGACACATCGGAACAAGTTGAAAGTTTTTATTTAGTCTTGTTTGTTTCAGGCGTGATTGCAGTACTTTGTTGGTTAATTCTCCTAATAATCGCTATTCTACTTTCGGGTAAGGTTATTCGCCCTGTTCTGGCAGGCATTGAAAAGCAAAAACAGTTTATTACCAATGCCGGACATGAGATGAAAACACCGCTGACCATCATTCAGTCAAACAATGATACGATGGCCTTGATTCACGGCGAGAATAAATATAATGCGCATATCCGCACTCAGACAAAAAGACTGAATATGCTGATGTCAAACCTGCTTCTCCTTGCCAGGCTTGACGAAGAAATCCCCCTGCCAGCGGAGCCGGTAAATATCAGTGAGGTTACAAGCGAACTATTGCCTGCGTATCAGGATGCGGCCTTGTCTCACAATCTTCAGCTCCGCGTGCGGATTGAGCCCGATATTATATTGCTGATCAACAAGGATAGCTTTCGACAGCTGCTGACGATCCTTTTGGATAACGCATTAAAGTACACACCTGAGAATGGCAGTATTTCTCTGACATTGACCAGACAGGGCAGACATATTCAAATCATCCAGGAAAACACTTGCGATCCATCCCTTAAGGCAGATCCCGAGAGATTGTTTGAACGATTTTACAGGGGAGATTCCGCACGGACGCAGAGCATGGAATCATCCGGTTATGGTATCGGATTATCTGCCGCGCGGGCTATTTGCGAAAATTTCAATGGGAAGCTAAATGCCGAATATACCTCCGCCGAAAACATCCGGTTCATTGCCAGATTTTTGAATTCAGTAAGATATTCGCAAGCCTTCTCGTGTCGTTCCTATATGAGAAGGTTTTTCTTATGTAATTCATAGGTTCGTTTTTTATAGTAGTGGCAGAGAAAGGAGCTGATGTCCATTGCAATTCAGACATGAAGTAAAACATGAAATCAGCAAACACGATATGCTGATCCTTCGGCAAAGGCTACGTGCAGTGATGAAACCTGACAGCCATGCTGTGAACGGACAGTATGAAGTTCGCAGTTTGTATTTTGATAATTTTGCCGATAAATCACTTAGAGAAAAGCTGGATGGTGTGAATATTCGTGAAAAATTCAGGATACGTTTGTACAACAACGACCAGTCTATGATCTTTCTGCAGCGTAAATTCAAGCACGGCGACCTTGGTTATAAGAATTCAGCAATTTTAACTCCGGAGCAGGCACAAGCGATTGCGGACGGGAATATAGGCTGGATGTCGGACAGCGTAAATGCGGTGATCCTCTGTTTCTATGCCAGCATCGTCAGCGAAGGACTAAAAGCAAAGGTAATTGTGGACTATACCCGTGAGCCCTTCATTTTCGCTCCCGGCAATGTAAGAGTAACACTGGATTACAA
>JAAZGH010000198.1 GCA_012511325.1 Clostridiales bacterium
GAGGCTGCCTGCGGAGAATTCGCTCAGGCTGCGCTGCGCCAGGGTTTGAAACTGGAACTGGTTATTTTGGATCAGGCGGCATACAAGCAGAGGGTCGATAATCGTGACTATGATCTGTGTTACATACAAACAACGGAAAAACTGGAGACCCCTTTTAGTCTGGCGCAAGATTTTCTTTACCATTTGGATCGGGATGATTTCGAAAAACTGGCCACCTCCGGCCTTTCGAAGCAGGTCAGAACACTGGCCTTGGCCTTAGCCGTTGCTGATACGGCGAACGAATTTGCCGCTGCCGCTAAGGATTGCTATCAATACTCACTGCAGCAAATGCAATTCTTTCCTTTAGGATTTCGAACCATAAATAACGGCCATCTCAACTCAAAGTATTGGCATGATCTTTCCGCTTACTGGGCCACACATCTGGATAAGCGAGATCTCACCGGCAATAACGCGTCTGAGATTCTGGATAGCATCACGATAGATTAGGCGGAGGAAAATATGGGTAAAACAACTAATTATTTGCGGTATGGAGCACCTGATGATCAAGAGATCATCTTCCCGGTCGCCGTGGTTAAGGGCAAGCAAGACGGACCGCATTTTGTGATTACGGCTGGCATACACGGAGCGGAATTTGAGAGGATTGAAGATGGGACTTAATCAAGTTAAAGATTTCTTTAGAGAATATGGCCTTGAGGATAGAATCCAAGAATTTGAAGTGTCAAGCGCAACAGTTGAGCTTGCTGCAAAAGCTGTGCATTGTGAACCGTGCAGAATTGCAAAGACACTGTCATTCATGGTGAACTCTGATCCAATTCTGATTGTGACAGCCGGAGATGCTAAGATTGACAATCCTAAATACAAGGCACAGTTCGGAACGAAGGCCAAGATGCTGACACCGGAAGAAGCAGTTGATTTAATTGGACATCCTGTAGGCGGCATTTGTCCCTTCGCTATTAGAAAAGGTGTTACGGTTTACTTGGACAAGTCCCTAAAGAGATTTGGTACGGTTTTCCCGGCTTGCGGGAGTGATAACAGCGCCATTGAATTGACGCTGGATGAGCTGGAAAAGTATTCAGCCTTTATTTCCTGGATTGATGTTTGCAAAGGATGGCCAATAAGCAGCCGCAATTAGGAATAGAAAGTTTCAAGATCGCGCCGGACAGAAAATAGGGCGAACTATATTTATAACCCCCTGTGATTTGTTTAAAATCACAGGGGGCTATCTGGTGCGCCCGAAGGAATTCGAATCCCCGACCTACCGCTTAGGAGGCGGTCGCTCTATCCTGCTGAGCTACGAGCGCATTTCGTGTAGTTAATTCTATCATAATTGCCGGCTGGTTTTCCTGTGTGTGAGGTTGTCTGAAAGATTAACTGAAAGATTATTAATACATCTTTCAGATACCCGGTCTGATGTGCAGGTAAACTGGCGGCTTAAATTTGAGCTTCCTGTAGTATTATGGAAGGCGACGGAGGTCGGGATGAGCGATCGGATTGATAGCGGGAAGCAGATAATTTTGCCGGTGCTGTTTGGCATCGAAGCAGCGACTGTGCGTGAATTGGAAAAGCTGGAGCTGCCGGCCGGGGATATCTCAGTGACGGATGGGCAAGTTTCATTCAGGCCGGAAGATGAAAGCAAGATCCCGAATCTGACGGCCCGCTTCAACTATAATTGCCGAACTGCCGAGAGAGTATTGATTGGGTTGTCGTCGTTCCGCGCGACTGATTTTGATCAACTTTATGACTATGCCAGGCAGCTTCCCTGGGAAGAATGGCTGGACAGAGATTTCGCTCTGACGGTAACCGGCTATTCTTTGAAGTCACAGCTATTTGGTGTATCAGCTATGCAATCCGTAATAAAGAAAGCAATCGTTGACCGCCTGGTACAGATCAGAAAATTAAGTCCGGGAAGCCGTATTACCGAGAATAAAAGCAAGGGTGAGCTGGTTATCCGTTTTGCCGCTGTAAAGGACAAAATCACAATTATGTTGGACAGCAGCGGGGAAGGATTGCATAAGAGAGGTTACCGGCCTCTGACCCATATGGCACCGATCAGAGAGACCTTGGCGGCGGCCATTTTAGACTATATGCATTATCAGAAAAACCAACAGCAGGGAGAAATCTTACTTGATCCTGTGTGCGGCTCGGGAACATTTTTGATTGAAGCTGCCTTGATCAGCGCCGGCAAAGCGCCGGGTTTGCTAAGAAATTTTGCAGGTCAAAAGATGGGCCTGATCGGTTCCGAAATTTTTCGGGAAGAGGCGGAGTTTGCCAGAGCGCGAGAGCTTCCCCTGCCTAATCGCAAGATTTGTTTCGGCTCGGATATTTCCCGCCAAAGTGTGCACAATGCCAGGCTCAACGCAGAAAGAGCCGGGGTAGCGCAGGCAATTGATTTTAAAACAGCCGATCTCAGGGAGCTGAGGAATGAGAGCATCGAGGCTCGCGCCGGAGCGGATAGAATACTGGTGATTGCCAATCCCCCCTATGGTGAACGCCTGGCAACTCCCGGTGATTCAGCCGCTATTAACTGCGCTCTAGGGGGGCTTGTTCTGGAAAAGAATACAGGCATGAATAAAAAGGGTTGGCGCCTGGGAATTATTACCGCGGATAGGAACCTTGAGAAACAACTCGGATTTCGCGCTGACAAGAGACGGAAATTATACAACGGAATGATTATGTGCCAATTATTTCAATATTTCAAAACCGGACCGCGGCCAAAAATTAAAGCAGGGAAAGGAAATTATATTCGCGGCATAAGCAGCTCTTAAGTTGTCATGACGACTAAGCGAGTTGTCCGCGACATGTGGACAGGTATTAGTTTTTGAAGGTGAAGAAATTCGGAGAAAGCTTGTTAAATCAATGTTCTGGGTAATTTTTTTATCGTAAAACTGTTTTGAAGAAAATATGTACGAAAAGTGAAAACACTGATTTTTCAGGGTCTACAACAGCCTAAAACGCTGAAATGCTTGTCCTGCAAGTTATACACATAGTTATTAACATTATTAACATTAGGAGACGGAGTGCAAACCGTTTTTTATCGCAACTATGTTCGGGACAGACGCTAAAAACATGGAAATAACAAGCTTTTGGATAACTTATAACGCATAAAATATTTAACTTGTCAAGAGCTTTGTAAAAATTTATATAATGTATAGAGGAGTGATTAATATGAGGATTGTCATTGGCAGTGACCACGCCGGTTATGAATTAAAAATGCAAATCAAGGCCTACCTTGAAGCGCAAAAATATGCAGTGATTGATGTCGGCACTGATTCCGCTACTGAATCTGTTTCGTATGTGGACTACGGACGAAGTGCGGCTGAGGAAATTGTTTCCGGTCGTGCTGATCGGGGCATTATTGTCTGTGGCACAGGAATTGGCATCTCGATTGCTGCTAATAAAATTCCCGGTATCAGAGCAGCGCTTTGCACCAATAGCTTTATGGCGGAAATGGCACGCAGACATAATGATGCCAATATGCTGGCATTGGGCGGTAGAGTACTGGCCGCCACTTATGCCCAAACTATAGTGGAAACATTTCTGACTCATGACTTTGAGGGCGGAAGACATCAAAAGCGGCTTGATAGCCTGGAGTAGTTGTAGTTTGCAGCCTAAGGCCGTAGGGAATGCCACAGATAAGTCAACGGTTGTCAGCATATAAAATCGCTATCTTAAATGACTGTCAAGCGTGTCAGTCCGTTGAGAAATAGAAGGAGCGATCGGCAAAAGTCAGGCGGCAACGGTCAGGCAACAGTGTTTCGCGGTATTTTTCCAGTCTGATACCGTCTAGCAAAGTATTATTGAGTGAACCCAGATCCTCAACAAAAAAATTCTCCCCTCTGCGTATAATCCGAGCATGCCTGCGTCCTACCGCCGGTGAGTCCAGGAACAGATCGACCCTTTTGCTGTCTCTGCCGATAATAAATTCATCGACTAAGATAAAAGCCTTCTGGCCG
This sequence comes from Clostridiales bacterium, assembly GCA_012511325.1. Classification (GTDB taxonomy): domain Bacteria; phylum Bacillota; class Clostridia; order Saccharofermentanales; family DTU023; genus UBA1046. The sequence goes on from JAAZGH010000198.1 coordinate 3,954, forward strand.
TCGTCTGCCAGAGGTGTACCCGGCAAACCTTCACAGAGAATAGCTAAACGATAATTGGGTGTTCGATTGGGCAGATTTTCCGTTGGTTCCAAGTCCAGTAGTTCGGACGCGGGAGTGGCATCTTTGACCAATCCCAGCCATTGTCCCAATCTGTTCAGACTCTTGGCCGGTTTTCGCTGCCGGCCCGGCGTCATTTGTTCGCTATATGATGAATATTTTGGCATAGTTTTAGTTTCTCCTGAATTACTTGATTTGCTCTTTCTGCGACAGATATTTTTGAGCGGTTTGATCTTGGCTTTAATGCTTTCTTTTACGCCAAGCTTCGTTTCGGCAGCGGTTTCATTTGTTGCGGAAAGGTATAAGGACTCTTGGGCCGCGGATTGGGCAAGCGCGCTTTTCTCCCGGCTAATGATGACACTCAGGTATTTGATCAGCTCAGCCCAGCGTTGATCTTGGAATAAGCGATCAAGTTCTTTAGTTAATTCCAAGGGCCATGAATTCTCTGCGGCCAGCCAGCGTACCAGATTACAATGGCTCAGGGATATAGGATCTGAGTTGTCGATTCTGATGCTCAGATCAGTCTGCTCGGGAACGGGAATTGAGATCAGCTTGATCAGGTGAGATTCGGTTGTATCCACCATGAGCAGATCCGGAATCAACAACCGCAGATCGACTGTCAAAAGATGGTCAGCCGCAATATAGGCAGCCTGAGCAATTTGTTTCAAGTATTGTAAAGCCCGGCCGGGATTGATCTGACCTTTGAGTCGTCTGAGCGGGATCAAGCCCTTGCTGTTCACAATAAACTCCAGCTCATCGTCCTGTCTGATCCATAGCGCGAGCAATTGATCCGGCCTCCGGCGCAACAGACAGGCGGACTGATCTTCGTCCAGGGGAGTTGTACCGGGACAGGTGATTCGGATCAGTCCGCTCGTTGTCCGCTCCATTTACTTCGCCTTAAAAACTGTCGATAATGGAATCGCTAAACACACGATCGATCAGTCTGGCGGCGAAACGGCTGATCTGGGTTCGGAACAGAAATGCCACAGCCAGCATGACTGCAATTATGATTACGACTTCAATCGTACCGAAACCCTCTTCGCGCCGTCGCAACATCCGGAGATTCTGTCTTGTTTTCGGCTGTAATTGCTGCTTGCGCAGTACTTTAATTATCCTCGCCATACATCTTCCTTTCTCCTGTCCTGTCCGGACAGGTCAGCATTATTTCCTAGAGTGTTTGAAATGAGGCCAGTGCCGGAACTACGGCAATAGCTAAGACATTGATTAGCGCCATACCCATCGGCAGGAACAAAAGCAGGGCTCTTTGTTCTAACCGGCGTCTGAGACCGTTGCGATAAATCTGCCAACTGGCGGCAGACTGCATACCGAGCAGTGACAGAAGTTCTCCTGATCCTTGCTGGTCATAGCGGGCCGCGCAGCGAAGAGCAGCTGAGATTTCCGGCAAAGGACATTGAGCTGCCAATTTTCTAACGGCTTCAGCGCCCGTAACTCCCGTTTCTACAGATTTCTGGGCTAATTCAAGTTCAATGCCTAAACGTTGCCCGCAAACCAGCTTTTTGGTTGCGTCAATGGATAGACCTAAGGCAATCTGTAAAGTCAGGCCGCTTTCCATCAATAAGGACAGCATGCTTAGAAACGGCGGGTAGGAAAGACGGTAGAATTGTTTGTTGTTTTCTTCCTCGCTAAGGACCAATAGGTCCTGCAGAATGGGGAATATTATGATAGTGAGGAATACAAGCCATAGTGGCACTGCCCTGCTGATAAACAACAGCAAAGAGATTGCAATACCGCAAATCAGATATTTCACTTTCTGGCGCAGATACTGATGCCACAGACCGTCAGCCGGCTGCGCCGGATCTCTGTAGCGGACAATCCTGCTAATCTTATAGCCAATGCCGGCCGGCAGCAGTTTCAGATAGAAGGCGGATAAACGGGGATACGTTTTTCCTGGTTCAGCGGCAGAAACAGCTTGGCTTCGTCCGGTTCTGCCCGACCGAATCTGAGGTCTGGCCATGATCAGCAAAGTTAAACTGATGGTCAACAGAGTGACAAAATGAAAGATAAATCCGGCAAATGTCCGCCAGTCAGCCGTCACTGCAGTCTGATCCGTATGAGCAGTCTGTCTGAACAACAGCAAACCAAAGAGAAAAGGCAAGAAACACATGACTACTGCCTCAGTAGTTTTTTGACTGTTTTCCGCTTCTACTTCTGACTTCAGGGCTATTTCCATATATATCTGCCGGTGGCTCTCCCTCAGATAGATGTCAAGATAGCCGCCATATTTTCTCAGCCAGGGCAAAATAGCCAGATCCTGACTCAGTCTGGCGCAGGAATAGCTGCGATCCAGATCTTGCAGCCCGGCGGACAGATCACCCTGTGCCAGTAATTGGCGGCGGAGGCGGTCCAGAAGTCGTACCAGCCTGCTGCGTATACCGAATTGTTCTTTAAGGTTTGCCGGTGCATCCAGGAGAGCTCGCTCCAAAGTGCGCCCGGAAGAAATCTGGCCCGACAGATAAGCTAAGAATTGCTCCGCTTCGTCCAGCTTAGTCTGTTCCCGCCGTGATATTGCCAGTCTGTATAATGCTCTGCCGGGCAAGATTAAGCCCACGATACCCAGAATAATTCTTAATTTCCACTCTGTAACGAAGATGGCGGAAGTTAGCCAACTGAAAGCAGCAGCCAACGACATGGCAGGCAAGGCAGTCCTGATGCCGTCGTGTTGTCCGCTCTTGGTTTTTTTGCGAACCTTAGCTCTTCTCATGATGCTTCGCTCTCCCTTCCGACTAAGATTGTGCCGTTGTGACTGAAATGATCGATTAAGACAAATCTGCCCTGCTCATATGATTTGAGTGTCAAAATTTTTTCCACTACCCTTTGGCCGGTTTTAAGTCTGACCAGATGCATCAATGTATCAAGCGCGGATGCTACCATTCGTCTGCAGGCTTCCCAGGGCAGATTTGAGGCTGTAAGCAACAGCAGACACAATCTTTCCAACATTTCTTCCGGATTATTGCCGTGGCCGGTGCACATTGAGCCCGGATGTCCGGTCTGCATGGCTTGAATCATATCGTAGGCCTCGTCGCCTCTGACTTCGCCGACAATAATGCGATCAGGTCTCAGTCTTAGTGAAGAGCGGATCAAATCCGTCAGTGTGACTGTTCCCTGATCATCCGGACCCGGCAGTCTCGCTTCGAGCCGTACCAGATTATCCAGCGTAGAGAGCTGAAGTTCACAGGAATCCTCGATCGTTACCACGCGTTCCGTGCCGGGAATAAAGGCAGATAAGGCATTAAGAAAAGTTGTTTTGCCCGTGCCGGTTCCGCCGGAGATGAAGATATTGCTCCTGTTTTGTACTTTATGAGACAACCATTGCGCAGCTTCGGCACTGAGGGTATTATTGGCGACCAGGGCGGGCATGGAAGGACTGATACCTGTGAAACGCCGGATAGTCATAACCGGCCCGTCAGGAGCTACGGGCTTTAAGACAGCATGAACCCGTGAGCCATCAGCAAGTCGCATATCCCTGATCGGCTTTTGCTCGTTGATCAAGCGATTGGCGCGACCGAAATAACGGGAAATTACCTCAGTCAGATGATCTGTATCTTCGAAGCGCAAGTCGGACCGATACAAATGGCCGGCCTTTTCATAAAAAACGCAGTCAGGTCCATTGACCATAATCTCAGTGATCGACTCGTCATCTACCAGAATTTGCAAAATGTCCAGGCCGCGAATGGCATTATACAGATCGACAATCAACTGGCGTCGCTCATTAAAAGAGAGAGCTTTTTTCTCTGTCAATTGGGTGACTACCACAGCGATAACACCCCTCAGCTCATCCGGCGCCAACAGATCAGCATTAGGTGTTTGCCGTATTATTTCACTGATCAGCTCTTTTTTCAGGGTGCGAGTCAGTTTCATAACTTCACCTCGTTCAGTACCCGGAAATTTACGGAAGAGGGCAGCGCGGCCAGAAATCTAGCCAGTTCCCGCCTGGCAACCATACCTCCGCCGGTTTCGGCTGTGACAACATCTACATACAAAATGTCACAGAGCTGAGCCAGTCTGACTGTAGTCTCCAGTCCCAGGCCTTCGCAGTCGATCACAGCCAGTGTCGGATCAGCAAGCCTGGATATATAGTCCTTGATTTCCAGCAGCAATTTGCGCAGCAAATGAGGCGGGCAACTGATCAGATCATCTGCCTGTTGCGGCAGCCGAAAAGTATGATAACCATATTTGTGCATTACGAGATAATGTCCGATATTGCGCGAAATAGCGGACTCTATCTGATCCAGGGACAACAAGAGATCAGTCAATTGCGGCCCGACCGGATGCTCCTCCAGATCAGGCACACGATAGAGGGGCATCAGGGGCAGATAAATTGCCATTACTCCCTGATTTTGCAGCGCCTTGAGATAGGCCGGCACCCAGCGCACCTTCAGTTTATAATCAAAGCAGAACACCAGAGCGAGGCCGGCGTTTTTGCCTGCCGGCAGTGAATGCTCGCGCTGACGCCATTTGTCAATTTGTTCAGACAGCCGCTGGTCGATTTCTGAGACGATGAGTGGTGGTGTGAACTCCTGTTCCCAAGTCAGGACAACTGCATCCGGACTGAGCTTATGGAAATCAGCAGCTTTGCTTTCCGGACATAGAATCAGATCAAAGTCGGTTTCCGCAAGCTCGTCTGTAAGTTGAAAAACTTCGTAGCGTCCGGCAGCCCGGCGTTCCAGCTGTTCATAAATCCGCTGCTCTTTTTTCTTATTCAAATCGGAAATAAGAATTTTCGGTAACATGATTTCGCCCTTCCTTCGTCTGTTGCCAGACTAAGCGAAAGGCGAATCGGTTAGGTTGAGGAATGCCCGACATTCCTCAACAATATTATTCTTCAAGGGACAAATAATTTGTGACGCCTTTACAGCAGCTATCCCCAAAGTAGCTAAATTTATATTTGATTACTGTAAATCCGGACTGTGGCGTCAATAATTCAGATGGATCAAAAAACTACTGATCCCGGACAGCCAAAGCCCTCAGTCTGTCTGCGTATTCCGTCCTCTCCCAAGGCAGATCCAAATCATTGCGGCCAAAATGCCCATAGTTGGAAATCTGGCGATAGATCGGCCTTCTCAGATTGAAGGAACGAATTATGGCTTCAGGTCTGAGGTCAAACAATTCTTCCACATATGAGGACAGAAGCTGATCCGAAACCACGCCCGTGCCGAAGCTGCGCACATTGATTGAAATTGGATTTGCCATACCGATAGCATAGGCGATCTGAACTTCACAGGCGCTGGCCAATTCTGCAGCAACAATATTTTTGGCTACATGCCTGGCGGCATAGCTGGCGGAGCGATCAACCTTGGTCGGATCTTTACCTGAAAAGGCACCGCCGCCGTGATGGGCAAAACCGCCGTAAGTATCGCAGATGAGCTTGCGCCCCGTCAGCCCCGTATCACCCTGCGGCCCGCCGATAACAAAGCGCCCGGTCGGATTGATATAGATTTTGGTATCAGCGTCAAATAAATCTGCCGGCAGCGAGGGTTTGATTACCTCCTCAATCACCAATCCCTCGAGAGCCGATGGAGTGACCCGTTCCGCATGCTGAGTGGAGACAACCACGGTATCGATATGGACCGGTTGATCACCACAATAGGCCACCGTGACCTGAGCCTTGCCGTCGGGATAAAGGATATCTGAGAAAGCAGATTTACTGACCTCAGCCAACCGTTTCGTCAGACGATGAGCCAGAACGATCGGCAACGGCATCAGCTCGGCGGTATCTCTATTGGCATAACCGAACATTAGCCCTTGATCTCCGGCACCTGTACTGTAAGTTTCTTCCTGTTCCTCCCGCTACTTCGGAGCCTGATTAACGCCTATAGAAATATCCGGGGACTGTTCGTCGATACTGCTAACAACAGCTCAGCTGTCCGCGTCAAAGCCGCCCTTATCGCGGGTATAGCCGATATCGCGCACAGTATTGCGGGCAATCTGAGCAATATCCACATAGGCGGTAGTTGAGATTTCACCCATAACCATGATCAGGCCGGTAGTCGCCACTGTTTCGCAAGCCACCCTGGCCATCGGATCATTCTCCAAGATAGCGTCAAGTACGGCATCAGCCACCTGATCGCATAATTTATCCGGATGACCTTCCGTCACAGACTCCGAAGTAAAAAGCCAGACTCTATTATCTTTCATTCCCTATCCTTTCCTGCTCAACAGTCACGGCATAAAAAAAGACCCCATGATGAGGCCGTAAACTAGTGACCTCATCTGCCAGACCATATGGTCTGCTGGAATTGGCACCGCCGCTTTCCGCGGTTGCCGGGCTTCACAGGGCCAGTCCCTCCGCCTCTCTTGATAAGATGACTATTAAGTTGTTTAGTTCAAGTAAACGGTCTTTACTATGCTAGCATATTTTATTTTCCTGTCAACAGCGATTTCGGCAGCGATTAACTGTAAATTCATTGCGAAGACGCTATCTTGGCAGTAAGGTCTTTCTTTGTCGCTTCACGGGGGCAGTTGACGGATTCCCCGGTACCGGCGAGCTTTTATTGTTGTATTATCAAAGTATCAAACCCCGGTAGATTTAAACGGCCCGGATTGAGGAATGGTTTTGGACGGACAAAAGGCGCCAGTTGAATTAGTCGGAACGGTTTCCCGGCTCACCTTTGTCAATACGGAAAACGGTTTTACCGTAGCCGAGGTGGAGAGCGAGAAGTTGGATTTCGTGGCAGTCGGTGTGATGCCACCGCTCAAGCTTGGCGATACGGCGGTTTTCACAGGGAACTGGGTTGAGCATAAAGAATATGGCCCCCAATTTCAGACCACATTGGTTAGAATTATGCTGCCGTCTACCGACGAGGCCATTGAAACTTATCTGGCTGCCGGCGCTATTCCCGGAATTGGCCCGGTTCTGGCTAAACGCCTGGTACAGAAATTCGGCGCGGACACGCTGAGAATTATCGCGGAAGAACCAAATCGCCTGATTTCCGTCAAGGGCATTTCCGCCAAAACCGCCCACAAGCTGAACCGGAGTTTTCAAGCCAGTCAAGCCTGGCAGGAATTGGCTCTGCTGCTGACGCCGCTCGGTGTCGGCATTGCTCGCGTACAACGCATTTACCGCCAACTGGGTGCCGAAGCAATCAGAATCGTTAAAGACAATCCTTATCTCCTGTCCGTCAAAGTCGAGGGCATCGGCTTTGAGACAGCAGACAAGCTAGCCGGCAAACTGGGCTTTTCCGGTCAGCATCCCGAACGTGTCCGGGCCGGGGTTTTACAGGTTCTGCGCACCATGCTGGCCAGAGGCGATACCTGGATGCCGGAGCGCGATCTGATCAATCGAACCGGGCATTTGCTGGGTTTATCCGAAACGACGGTTCGTGAAGTGATGAGCCGGGATGATTTTTATCTGGAGCGAACCAGAGTATTTACCGGGAATGGGGAGACTGGCGCTTGTCTTGATGTTAACTGGCAGTTGGCGACTTTTGCCGCTGCCCGGATAAATGAGTTGCTCGGCGAACGGACCCATATCTATCACTCTCAAGGACTTCGCAATCAAGAGCAGGGGCTGGTCTCGGAACAGCCGGCAGAATACGGCCGGCATCAAGAACAGAGGTTGGTTGCAGGCGATATTGATTCTGCGGCGGCTGAGCTCGGTCTGGAGTTGGCTCCCGAACAAAAGCAAGCTCTGCTGATGGCTCTGACCGGATCATTTTCAATTCTCACCGGCGGCCCGGGCACGGGCAAGACAACTATCGTTAAAGTCCTGGTTCATATTTTGCGGACGCAGAAAGCCAAAATCCTGCTGGCAGCCCCTACCGGCAGAGCAGCGAGGCGCCTGGCAGAAATATGCCGGGCTGAGGCTAAGACTATCCACCGGCTGCTGCAATTGCAGCCGCTTGCAGACGACTTCAGTCAGCAGTCAATTTGGCAGCAAGCCGAACAGTTGACCGGTGATTATCTGATTGTTGATGAATGCTCCATGCTGGATATCACTTTATTCTCACATTTGCTGGCCGCTATACCTGCGGGAATGCGGGTTCTGCTGATTGGAGACAGCGATCAGCTGCCATCTGTCGGACCCGGCCAGGTGCTGCGCGATCTTCTGGCGCAGGAGAGAATTCCCCGGACTACTCTGGTCCGGATTTTCCGCCAGGAAGAGGTCAATCTGATTGTCCGCAATGCCCACCGGATCAGGGTAGGAAAATCCTTGTTTCTGGATCAGAGTCTGGAATCGTCATTTCTGCTGGTCTTGCGAAACAGCGAAACTGAGATGGCCCAAGCGGTTTTCAAATTAGTCCGGGATATTTTGCCTCAAAAGTACGGCATAGACACTGAAACGGAATTGCAGATCCTGACCGCTGTGAGAAGAGGCGCAGCCGGCGTGACAGCTCTGAACAAGACGCTGCAGGAGATTGCCCGGGGCGGTCCTGATTTTACAGC
>JAAZGH010000199.1 GCA_012511325.1 Clostridiales bacterium
GGGCTGGAAATTATTTGTTCGCTTTTTAATGGCGGCACGCATTTGGCGTTCGATGAGATTTATTGGCCGGAAAGTGACCGTTCGCTTTTCAGTTCTTCGGCAATCTCCTCCAGACGCCTCAAGCGATGATTCATGCCGGATTTACCGATTGGCGGCACCATCTGCTCACCCAGCTCCCTGATCGAAAGCTCAGGCGCCTCCAGGCGTTTCTCAGCCGCCAGCCGCAGATTATCCGGCAGGCTGCCCAGACCTGCTGTCGCGGCGATATAGCGAATAGCCTCCAGCTGCCGGGAAGAAGTCTCGACCTGGCGATTGGTATTGGCCTCGTCACAATTCATCAGCCGGTTGACTCCGGCAGCAATCTCGCGCCGCACCCGGATATCGACATACTCGAGCAACAGCTCCGTCGCGCCGGTCATGATCAAAAAATCGGAGATCTGCTCGGCATTCTTAATATACAGAATCGGCACGCCCCGCCGTACAGTGCTGCCCGCTATCAGTCCCCAGTTTTTCAGCTTCGACCTCAGCTCTGCTGCCGCCTTTTCACCGGCCAGCTGCCATTCCAGAGCAAATTGCGAATTCGGATCGGCCATAGAGCCGCAGGCCAGGAATGAATGGCTGAGAAACTCACTGCGCGACAGCCCCGATCCAGTCACAAAATCCGCCGCCGCCAAGCCGGAGCGAAACTCGTCGTCAAAGTCCTCCCAACTGAATAACAACGCATCTTCTTTGACGAAGGCTTTCCGCTCATGTACCGGCAGCCGGGCCGACTGCGCGGCGCTTATCAGATAATCCTCATACTCGGCTTGCTCCGAAATGAAAGTGATCAAACCAGCGCCGGAGCGGCCGGCCACAGTCAAAACCAGACCCAGGATATCACGAGCCTCACGCCGGCTCAGCTCTTTCCGGCTTTGAGCCAGCAAACTGCCGCGCAGACGCTTGCTAAAAGAGAGGGACATTTACTCTGTCCGGCCTGTTCTGGCCATCGGTTCACCGGACCAATCGCCAATGAACTCCACTTCCGGCTCCAGATCGATGCCGAACTGTTTTTTTACTTCGTCCTGAACCTTGATAAAGACGGCCATGATTTCCGCCGATTTAGCCTTGCCTTAATTGGCAATAAAACCGACATGGTTTTCCGAAACGCCGCTGGAGCCCGTGCGCAATGCCTTCAAACCTGCTTCAGTAATCAACTTGCCGGCAAAATATCCGGCCGGCCGTTTAAAAGCGCTGCCGCCGCTCGCATATTCCAATGGTTGTGATTCGCGGCGCTTGCGGGCGTTTTCCGCCATCTGCTGATAGATGGCCCGGCGCTCGCCCTTTTCCAGCTGCAGCACAGTCTGAGTGATGATCCAGTCATTGCCGGCAAAAACACTGCTGCGATAAGAAAAATCATGCTCATCTCTTTCGACCCAACCCAGCATTCCGCTCCGATCAATATATTGCGTCCTGACCACAAGATTTTGAAATGATCCGTCATAGGCGCCGGCATTCATACGCAAGGCGCCACCAATGCTGCCGGGAATTCCGCAGGCGAATTCCAGACCCGCAAGTGAGTTTCTGGCTGCCAGAGCACAGGCTTCCGCAATGCGCAGCCCCGCCTGGTGAAACAGCTGGTCGCCGGCCACATCATATCTGGCCAGTTTGCCGGCCAGCAATAAAGTCACGCCGGGAATACCCCGGTCAGCTACCAGAACATTGCAGCCTTTGCCCAATACCTGCAGCGGAATATCCTGCTCGCGGCAGATAGCGACAACATCAGCGGCTGACTCGGCAGTCTGAGGCTGAATCAAAATCTCGGCCGGTCCACCCGTCCGAAAATGCGTGTATTCCGCCAGCGGATAATCAACTTTAATTTCGATATCAGTCAGATTGGTAAAAAAATCCAGCTTATTTGACATAATTAATATTCCTTTATTTGAGATAAAGACTTGCGCAAATTTTTCTCAGTTATACGTGATTCATCTACGGAGCCGGTGACGGTGACGGTGACGGCGGCGTGTATACCGCATCTGCTGTAAGCGAAATGTCTCCATCCGGATCCGTATATTTGAGAACTACTTTCCTCTGCCCAATCGAAGCCGCAAAAGGCGAGTTATATTCTATATAATAATTCCCGGCCTCGTGGATGTATTTGCCATGTAAAACTACGCTCAGACTGCCTAAATCCTCCAGGAAAGTGAAAGTGCCGCGACTGCTGTCGGCGAGACTCTTAAGATAGAAATCCTCCGGACCATCCGTTAGAGAAACTATATGTATGGGGATATTAGAGCTTGAAACCAAAACTTTCAGGGCATCCAGCTCATCTTGTTTAGTTATGCTGCCGGAGTCATTGCCGTAGGTGTAAATAACCAGAGCGCCCGTATATTTTGCTTTATTCAGCTTTGTGATCGCCTCCCGGATAGCACTATAGATATTGCACTCCGTCTCCCCCTTCACCGCGGGTTTCAAGTTAGCGATAATGGCCAGCAAAGTCTCGGGAGTAGAGTAAAAATCCAGCTCGTCGGGCAGATTAGCCGGAACAAAATTGTGCGGCAAGACAAATACACCCATTTTGTTGCTCACATTGCCCTCCGGCAATACCTTTTTCACCAGCGCTTCGTGCGCGTCCTTGACTGATTGTATGTTTGCAGCCGTCAGTGTATGAACACTTGACTCAATCAAAGACAAAACCTCGACATGACCCTCATCTACCGAGGGGTTGTTGACATCATTGGTTTTTTCATCCGCAGTTTCCGTCAGAGCAAAAGACGCCATCGGGGCAAGCTGTGATTCCACACCATTTTCGTCCACCAAATTGAAATACAGCCGTACTGTCGGGAAGTTGGACACAACAACATCATTAATCACCAGTTGCAGCTTTTTATCGATATTATTTGTCGGATCGGTGTCACTTTCACTTGACGTCGTCTCCGTGTCCTCACTTCCGGCAGGCTCTGTCGTATCAGAAGTATCCTCGGATTCCGGAGTGCCGGATTCGCTGGCAGTCGGTTCCGTCCCTGCCGGTTCGGGAACCGTAGTTGGTGATTCTGTCGGTTTAGATGTAGGGGCTGCGGTCGGTTTTGCCGTCGGTTTAGGGGTCGGCGTCATAATAACAATCTCAGGCTCGGCTGTTGTCGCCGGTGTAATCGTGGGTTGCACCTGTTCTGTCTCCGACGTCTGAACCGGCGGCATCGTCCAGACAAAATTATCAGGTATTGTCGCCAGAGTCTCTTCCGGCCTTTCCAGATCCAAGGTCGGCAATGTCTGCCAATTGATGATCCCATTATCGGCGCCATTATCCTCCGGTTGTGTAAATAACAATTTGTTGTCGTCCGAGCCGCCGCTCTTGAGCAGCAAGATAAGGATGCCCGCTATCAGAACAACAGCGGCAGCCACAGCAAGCATAATCGGCACAATCGGATTTTTTTCCGGGACGACCTCTTCATACTCGTCTTCAAAATAGTCCTCCTGATCGGGAGGAGGAGGATAATAATGGGCATCTGTCTCTGAAGCTTGCACAC
>JAAZGH010000200.1 GCA_012511325.1 Clostridiales bacterium
GACTTCCCCGAGGGGGAAATGCGGAAGGAATATAAGAGGAAAAGCGGGCTTGCGGTTGGGCTTGGCCACTACGATCGCAGCACCTACAGGCCGGGGGCGATTTGGGGCAACTATGTTCTTGAAGGGGTAGAGGTATATAACAAGGGGGAAAGACTGACGTCGTCGGAGGAAGAACTATACGGAACGGGTATCGTGCTCGCCGCAGACGATAATTACGAGTTTAGGTTCATCTTCCGCGCCAAGAAATTTGCTATGGTTACTGCCGCTGCAGACCCTGCTATGGGCAGTGCCACTGTTGCCGTAGGCAGCGGCAATGCAAGCGCCTCAGAGATAGCCTACGAGGGCGATACTGTAACCCTAACCGCTGTACCCGGCGAGCGATACGTGCTTAAAGAGTGGCAGGTTGTGGCTGCTGACGGTACCGCGATTACGCTGACTGCGGATGAGGGCGATGTCAATAAGGCCACGTTTACCATGCCGGCAACAGACAAAAATATAACAGCAACGGCGGTCTTCGAGGTTGACCCGTTAAAGGTCAGCGATAAGAAGGTCATCTCTGCTGTTACATTGTACGACGCCGAGGGCCAATTCGTTGCGGCAGGCAGCAAAAGCGGTACGGACTACACTATCACTCTGCCCGCCGGCGCGGACACGACAGACCTTGCCAATATGGTGCTAAGGCTCACCTATTCCGAATATGCCACGGTTACTAAGGCAGGGGACTCCGAGGCGAAGGATTGGGCAGCCGGACAAGCCTGCGGCATGGCTCTCGATACCCCCGCAACCTTTACCGTAAAGGCCGAGGATGGCACGGAGCAGGCTTACACCGTAACAATCACCGTCGCCAGGAGCAGCGATAAGGACATTACCGCCGCCGCGCTGCTCAATGCCACCGGGGATACGATCCCCATTGCGCAGGGTGTTATAAACGAAAGCGCAAAAACCGTAACCATAACCCTTGATCAGGACACCGATTCCGCAACACTCAACAGCATCGGTATGAAGTATCTGAAGCTGACACATTCTGTGGGCGCAACTGTTGCCATGGCAGGCGGATACAGCGACGCTGACGGGACATTCAAGTGGGCGAACGGCGATGTGATGTGCAACATGGAGCTCAACACGCCTGTGACCTTCACCGTCACTGCCGAAAACGGCGACGAGAAAGAATATGCCATAGAGATCAAGTACGACGCGCCCGGTGCGCCGGAGCTGACCAACGGCAGCGCGGAACGCAGGAGCGCCAAGCAAGCCACGGTGAAGTTCACCTCCAGCGAGGCGGGAACCTACTATTATGCCGTGGTGAACAAGGGTGCGGCCACGCCTGCCGTGGACACCACCAGGAACGGCAAGAGCGCAACCGCGGGCGAAAATACCATAACACTGAACAACCTGACCGCGGGCGCACGCGAGATATACATTGTGGTCAAGAACGCAAACGGCGTTGAAAGCACGGCGCTGAAGGTGGATATACCGGCATTCGGCGGCGACGAGCAGCCGGGCGAGTTCAGAATTTCCATCTCCGCACCGCGGGGCGGCACACTGGCCGCCAGCAAGTCCACCGCCAGCGCCGGCGACGTCATAAACGTTACTGCAACGCCGGACGCGGGAATGCAGATGGTGGCAGGGTCGCTGACGTACACGCTTGCCGTGGCCGGAGGCGAGACAAAGAAGATAGATAACTTTGCCTTCACCATGCCCGCGGGCGACGTATCGCTCACCTGCAGGTGGGAGACCAAGACCACCACGGCGGACGGCATAACCAGCTTCAGCATCAACAACGTGCTTGGCAGCATCAACAGCGCCAACGGCACCATATCCGTTGTAATGCCCTACGGCACGGATGTAACCAAGCTTGTGCCCGTTATATCCGGCAGCGGCATAACGAAAGTCACCCCGAATTCAGGTCAGGTGCAGGATTTTTCCCAGCCTGTTACCTACAAGGTTACCCTTGCTGACGGCACGGTAAAGACCTACACGGTCACCGTATACGTCCAGCCCGGCACGGCGGCGGACCAAATGTGGGATAAGCTGACGGACTTCTATAAGCAGGTGCCATGGTGGAAGCATGCTGAGCATCAGCAGAGCCACGGCAAGTATCCCCGCTACTGGTAAGCCGCATAATCTAAGCTAAGCACCCGCTAACACCCCCGCGCGCCTCGGCAATGACCAAGGTGCGCGGGGGTAGTTCGTTTGCCCGAGGTAAGACTCAAGAGAAATTATGAACAGTGGATCAGCTTCAGTTTTAACCGCGTCGAATTCGACGCGGTTAAAACTGATGAGTCTGCACAGGATACTATCTCATCAATTGATGAAATGACAGCCTTGCAGGCCTAAAACCGCGAAGAAGTAAACGCAATGAGCAGAGCATCAAAAAGCGGCAACAGCATGTAGAATATAGACTGTGCCTTATGTTCATTAAACTAAACTTAACAAGTACATTTACCACATCGTTTCCTCGACATTTCCCACATTGATTTCTCGATATTCCCCACATTACAGATTATACTGAGGACAAGGTGATTGCGATTATAGGTAGTATGCTGCGAATTACGGATTAACTGTTTAAGCATGAACCGGAGTCTTACAGGGCTGTGTTGTTGATCGGCCCAAAATGGTACGGTAAAACAACGGCAGCAAAATAAATAGCTAAAAGTGTCTTGCAGAGGAGGTAAACACAATGCTATTCATATGTTATCCCAGATGTTCAACTTGCCAGAAAGCCAAGAAATGGCTGGATGGACACGATATGAAATACACAGAGCGGCATATTGCGGAGAATAATCCTTCCTATGATGAATTAAGGGAATGGTATCGGAAGAGCGGGCTGCCGCTGAAGAAGTTTTTCAATACCAGTGGTTTGCTTTATCGGGGAATGAAGCTTAAGGACAAGCTGTCTACCATGAGCGAAGACGCCCAATTGAAACTTCTTGCTACCGATGGGATGCTGGTGAAACGTCCGCTTGTCGTCAAAGGCGATACTGTGCTTGTAGGTTTCAAGGAAGCCGAATGGACTGAAAAATTGAATTGATATCTGTACACAAAGTGAAGCTAGGATCCGGAACAGATGGCAGAAGCATATCCGGGAATATATGCTAGAATTTGAGATATCAAAGCAAAAATAACGAGGTCAATTCCATGATAAAAAACGAAAAACTGAAACAATGGGTGGCGGAGCTGGAGGCTCATATGACTCCGGACAAAATCCATTTATGTGATGGCTCACAGGAAGAATATGAGCGCTTGCTGGCGATGGAGGTTGAGCGGGGCGCAGCGATCGAGCTGAATCCGGAGCTGCGGCCGGGATGTTATCTGTTCCGCTCCGATCCGTCGGATGTGGCGCGGGTGGAGAATCGGACTTTCATCGCCGCCGAGACGGAGGACGAGGCAGGGCCGACCAATAACTGGATTGATCCGGTCGAGCTCAAGCAGACGATGTCAGAACTGTACCGGAGCTGTATGAAAGGGCGGACGATGTATATCATCCCGTTTTGCATGGGGCCGCTCGATTCGCCGCATTCGCGGCTGGGTGTTGAGATTACGGACAGTCCTTATGTTGTAGTCAATATGCACATCATGACCCGGGTCGGCACGCCGGTGCTGGAGATGATCAATGCCGGCCGGCCCTATGTGGCGGCGCTGCACTCGGTCGGCTATCCTCTGGAGCCGGGGCAGGAGGATCCGCCCTGGCCCTGCGCCCCGATGGAGCAAAAGTACATTTCCCACTTCCCCGAGACGCGTGAGATCTGGTCTTACGGCTCCGGCTACGGCGGCAATGCGCTGTTAGGCAAGAAATGCTATGCTCTGCGGATCGCTTCCGTGCTCGGTCGCGATGAGGGCTGGCTGGCGGAGCATATGCTGATCCTGAAGCTGACCTCGCCGCAGGGAGAAATCTTCCACATCTGCGGAGCCTTCCCCTCAGCCTGCGGCAAGACCAATCTGGCCATGATTGAGCCGACCCTTGAGGGCTGGACAGCCGAAACAATCGGCGACGATATCGCCTGGATGCACTTGGGCGCAGACGGCCGCCTGTGGGCGATCAATCCTGAGTCCGGCTTTTTCGGCGTAGCGCCGGGCACCTCTTATAAATCAAATTACAATGCTATGAAAGCGGTCGAATACAATACGATCTTCACCAATACCGCCCTGACGGATGATGGCGATATCTGGTGGGAAGGCATGAGCGGACCGGCTCCCGAGCATTTGCTCGACTGGCAGGGCAAGGACTGGACGCCGGACAGCGGTACCAAGGCTGCCCATCCCAACGCCCGCTTTACCGTGCGCGCTGATCAGGCGCCTTCGATAGCGCCCGACTGGGAAGCGCCGCAGGGAGTGCCGATAGACGCTATTCTGGTGGGCGGCCGCCGTGCCGACACGATTCCGCTGGTCTATGAGAGCCTGTCCTGGCAGCACGGCATCTTCATGGGCGCCATCATGGGCTCAGCCATCACCGCCGCTGTAATCTCCGATCAAGTCGGCCAGGTCAGGCGCGATCCTTTCGCCATGCTGCCGTTCTGCGGCTATCACATCGGCGACTATCTGCGCCACTGGCTGCAGGTGGCCGCACAGACCACGGCGGACAAGCTGCCGCATCTGTTCTCGGTCAACTGGTTCCGCCAGGATGAGGACGGCAAATTCATCTGGCCGGGCTTCGGCGAGAACTCCCGCGTTTTGAAGTGGATTGTCGAACGCTGTCGCGGTTTGTCAGGCGCTCGGAAAACCGCGGTCGGCTATGTCCCAGGGCCGGAAGATCTCGACCTCACCGGTCTGGACCTCTCCGCGGATCAGCTCGCCGACCTGCTGAAGATCGACCGGGACAAATGGCTGGCCGAGGTCGCCTCGATCCGCCATAATTTCGAGTCCTACGGGCCCAAGCTGCCGGCCGAGCTGTGGCAGGAGCTGGAGTCTCTGGAGCAGCGCTTACGGTCTATGGCCTAATACTTTTGTATCAGACCACAACATGACGGGCAGTAAACCTCACTATTTGAAGTTAAACAAAGGGGGCTTTTTTGCCAGCTTGTAATCTTTTCGAAACGCCGTAGTTGTCTTGACAGTCAGTTTTGTTTTTCTCACTTTTTAAGATCGGCAAAAAGTTCGTCAAGGTTATCATAACCCTTTACAGACGGATCCTTCGCAATCCTTTCCGCTTCCAACATAGCGGCAATCGTTTCCTTGTTTGGCTGATGGATAGAGATTTCAAATGGAATCCCACCCTCCCGAATCGCCTGACGCACAAAGATATTGAAAGCCGTCGTAATATTCATGCCCAGCTCACCGAACAGAACGTCGGCCTGTGCTTTCAGATCGCTGTCCATGCGGATGCTGATATTGGTAGTAGTTCTAGCCATGAAATCATCTCCTTTCAATACTACTACTATTATATGCTTTTGCACGACAAATGCAATGCTGTGCACGAAAAAGTTGCAAATATATCCGAGAACAATGGCCAGCTGGAGCTATTTCTTTTTCAGACTGATCACATGCCTGGGCATGCTGTCATTTAGCTCTCCGCCTTCGCAGACCAGCGACAGCATTTCGCCCGGCTTGAGGAACGGCAGCTGCTGGGAGACCGTGATCGAAGCGGTCAATACCTCTTTATGTCCCTCAATCAGCAGATAGTAATAGGTATTGCCCTCCATCACTACGCTCTGAATATCTGTCAGCTTGCCCTCGATCGTGATCGGCTTGATGTCCTTCGGCTCCTTTTCGCTATCGTCGACATGCAGGCGTCCGGCCAATTTCAACTGATAATTGTTCAGAGCCTCCCGGATCGAAAATCCGGTCGCTGTCACCTGGTAGTTCTTGGCATTGACCAGCGCGTACATCTTCACCAGTTGGGCATCATCTTTCAGCGCCATGCAATAAGTCGGCTCATCGCTGACATTGAGCAGGATCGGGAAAGTAGAGCTGTAACGCTTCTCCTGCACCGCTCCTTCGGCGGAATCCATGGCGGAGTACTCGTCAGCCGAAGACACCGGATAGAACTTCGTCTCTTTCGTGCGCAGATTGACCAGCACGAAGCCAAGATTCGAAGCATCGCTGGCGACCGAGGTGATACCGGTATAGAGATAAACATCATCATATAAGGCCAGATAATTGTAGCCCTGCGTAGTGCGCAGCACGCCTTTCTGGCCGATGATCGAATTGATGAAGCCCTTTTGATAAAGACCGTTCCAGTCCAGCTGCCGGATAATCATTTCCGCCGGATAGATCCGATCCGCCCAGGTCGGGCACTCCTCGACCGGCACTTTGGTCGTTTCGCCGGTGATCGCATTGCAGAGAATCACCTCGCTGACATCCAAGCCGTTAAACCAGCCGACTTTAGGTTCCATCACAGGCACAATCCAATACGGCGTGCCCTCATCATCCACCTCAAAGCGCTCATCTCCCATGATGGCCGTGGGATAAGTAAAGCGCAGATGGCGGCTGATATTGCGGAAGAAATAATCGGAATCGGAATATTTCATGCCGCTGGGCAAAGTGTGCATAGTCACCTCGCCCGAGATCAGGTCAACCATAACTTCCTTAGGCAGACCCTCTTTATGATTGTTAAACCATTTGAAAATATCGACATATTTTAAAGGCGTGACCCTGGTCGGGCGACCCTTATAGTTGATCTGAGTATAATCATCGGCGACATCAAACTGCGAAACCAGATCCGCCATCTCGCCCATCCGCTTGTTGCCCAGGCGCATCGCCGTATCGCGGTCAACCGTCGGAATATCGTAGAACTCAATCTCATAGACATCCTGGGCGAAATCACCTTCGACTTTGGTAATCAACTGGGCAAAGTCCCGCGCCCGGAAAATCTTGGCGCCTGTCAGCTGCAAGACGAAGAATAAGATCAGCAAAATAACCGGAATCCAGAGCAGCCTGCTGCCTCTCTTGAAACCCCGAAATATTCTTTTCATCTGCTCTGCCGGATTGCCCGATTGCCGCGTCTTAACCCGCGTCCGGAACCGAATCCCGAACGGGCCGACCTGCTCGCGGAAAACCCCCTCCCCGGCATCAGTCTCCGGCTCCGCCGCCTTCTTCTTCGCTCCGCCGAAAGCCAAAAAACCGGCAAAGGGCAAAATCACTAAGAAAGAAACTACAATAAAGGAGAAAAAGAACCCCGGATCGCGGAAATTCAGCGGTATCAAAGTAAAATACCACCACAGGAAAATCGCCACTGCCAGGGCGACATAATATAAAACTACATATTTTTTCTTCATTTCTGCTTCATAGACCTTTCATATTTGTCATATATTTACATATGTTTAACGAGCAATCTTCAGTATACATCATCCTTGTATCAGGCAAAGCTGTCTAACCAAAACTTAACATCAATCGCCGTCAATCACCGGCTCAGAGCCATCTCCATCTTTTCACGGCCGCGCATCAGATATCCTGGAACCCGGGCTTATAAATCCCGGCCGGTCATTTCCACACCTTCCGCGGTCACACGCGCTAAAACCATCGGTCTCGCCTCTGCTTCTTCAGCTGCTATGACGAAGGCGGCAGCGGCTCGTCCGGCAGCCTCCCTCAGCTGCTCATCCTGATTGTAGTACAGCGTAGCCAGCGGCTCGCCCTCAGTCACCATATCCCCCAGAGTTTTGTGCAAGATGATGCCCGCCAGCGGATCAATCGCATCTTCCTTGCGGCTGCGCCCCGCTCCCAGCAGACCTGCCGCCCGACCTAAATCGTCAGTCTCAATAAAATGCACGAAACCTGAGCCGGCAGCGGCAATCGTATATGACTGCGCCGCCCGGTCAAAAGTTTTCCCGCCGCGGATATAGTCTGCGTCGCCGCCCTGGGCGGCCACCATCAGGGCAAAAGTCTCCAAAGCTCTGCCGGAAATAACCGCCTCGCGTGCGAGCCGGTCACATTGCGCCAGGCTGCCTTGATCCGCCAGATACAGCATATTGGCGGCCAGTTGACGGCACAATATCTCCAGATCGGCCGGCCCCTCGCCGCGCAGAACTTGCAGCGATTCTTCCACTTCCAGGCTATTGCCGATCATCATCCCCAGCGGCCGGTCCATATCGGTCACCAGCGCAACTGTCTCCCGTCCCGCGTGCTCGCCGATGCTCACCATCATTTGCGCCAAAGCAATCGCCTCCTCTACTGTCTTCATGAAAGCGCCGCTGCCGGTCTTGACATCGAGTACGATCTTGTCCGCGCCGGAAGCGAGTTTCTTGGACATGATGCTGGAGGCGATCAGGGCGACCTGGTCAACCGTCGAGCTGACATCGCGCAAAGCGTATAGTTTTTTATCCGCCGGAGCCAGATTCGCGGTCTGCCCGGCCAGGGCGAGATTGATCTCTCTGACCTGACGGATAAACTGATCAATCTCTAACTCAGTGGAAAGCCCCGGAATCGCCTCGAGCTTATCAACAGTGCCGCCGGTATGACCCAGCCCGCGGCCGGACATCTTCGCCACCGGTACGCCGCAGGCAGCGACAATCGGCGCCACAATCATGGTTGTTTTGTCCCCGACGCCCCCGGTCGAGTGCTTATCCACCTTGATGCCTGGTATCTCCGACAGATCAATCTGATCTCCGGACTCGGCCATGGCCAGCGTCAGCTCACCCGTCTCCTGCGGCGTCATCCCGGTAAACCAAATCGCCATCAGGAATGCCGCCGCCTGGTAATCGGGAATGCTCCCCGCCACATATTCCGAGATGAAATATCTGATCTCATCTTGCGTCAGGCTTTTGCCATGCTGTTTTTTATTAATCAGGTCAATCATATTCATAATGCGATCACCTCATAAAAACATCGCCATGCCGGCCAAATATCACGAAAGGACATCTTAATTTCAGGCTCACTATCACGAAAGGACATCTTTTTGCGGTATTTGTGCGTCTAGGCCCGGTCTTTCTCCGCTTCGGCCCGGGCGATCCTGACCAGACGCGAAGTCCCCAGCCTGGTTGCGCCCAGTTCGATAAATCTCACGGCATCCTCCAGGGAGGAGATGCCGCCCGCGGCCTTGATTTGCACTCCGGCGCCGATATACTCGCGGAACAGCATGACATCGTCAAAGGTCGCGCCGCCGCCGGCAAATCCGGTCGAAGTCTTGATAAAATTCGCCCCGCCGTCGGTCACAACCCGGCAGAGTTTAATCTTCTCCCTCTCGCTCAGCTCGCTGGCTTCAATTATTACTTTGAGGATTTTGTCCTCGCAGATCATTTTCAATTGCTCAATCTCGTCCTGCACATATTCGTAGAGATCATCCTTGACCCACCCGAGATTGACTACCATATCGATTTCAGAGGCGCCTTCGTCAATAGCTTCCTGGGCTTCAAACATCTTGGCGGCAGTGCTGCTGTAACCGTTGGGGAAACCAACCACCGTACAGATCGGGATCCGATCCTCCGCATATTCCGCCGCGTCAGCAACAAAAGAGGGCGGGATGCAGACCGAGGCACAGCCGAATTCAGCCGCTTCATCAATCAGCCGGCGGATCTCCTCCCAAGTGGCGGTCGGCCGCAGCAGAGTGTGGTCAACATAGCTCAGTACTTCTTTGATTTCCATGGCATTACCTCTCGCATCATAACTTCCAACTGATTTAATTATATCTCACCCGGAAAGAGGCCGCACGAACAATGCCTCTGACCCGCGCCTGTGCTATACTTTGAACAAAATCATCAAGGAGATCGCCTTGTCCGATAGATATCGACAACCATTGTCAATCGCCCTGGTCGGAATGGGCCGGGTCGCCGAAAAGCATCTCAAAGCGATCCGTTTCTGGGAGCAAAAGCACAGGCTCCGACTGACGGCCGGAGTCAAGCTCAGGCCGGAGACCGGCGCCGGGATGCTGAAGAGGCACGGTTTTCAGCGCAGCATCCCTGTCTACCCCGTGATCGAGCAGATGCTGGCGGAAGCCAAGCCGGATATCTGCGCTATCACCACACCCAGCGGCAGCCATTTCGCTTTGGCTGAAAAGGCTCTGCAAGCCGGCTGTCATTTGCTGGTGGAAAAACCCTTGACCTTGGATCTGGATCAAGCTGACTATCTGTTGGATCTGGCCGCCGCAACCGGACTTAAGATCGCGGTCGGGCATATTTTTCGCTATGCCATGACCATGCGGGAACTGCAGGCGGATTTGGCTGCCGGCCGCTTCGGCCGCATCCTGTACGGCAATGTCATCGTCCGCTGGGGACATGATCAGGCCTATTATAAGCGGCAACCCTGGCGCGGCAGCTGGCAAGATGACGGCGGTGTCCTGATGAACCAAACTGTACACGCCCTGGATCTGATGACCTGGCTCTGCGGCGCGGTGCCTGTCACGGCCAATGGCGAACTGGCGCGCCTGCGCCATCAGATCGAAGCCGAGGACTTCGGGCTGGGTATCTTCCGGCTCGCTAACGGCGCTCTCTTGTCAGTTGAGGGCACAACCGCCGGCGACCCCCGGGACCAGGAAGCCGCGCTGTTCATTCAGACTGAGAAAGCCAGTATCCGGGCCTCCAAAAGAAAGGGCAGACATAAGCTCAGTGTCCTTGATCAGGACGACCGCTCCTACGGCAGAGAATACATCCGGAAACATCTTGGTTGTCAGATCCGGCGCTGCGGCCTGCTAGGACTCAAACAGCTGGCCAATCCCCACACCGCGCTCTATGATGATCTGATCAGATCCATCCGGGAAAACCGCGAACCTCTCGCCTCCGGCACCGGCGGCCGGGATGCCGTGGCCATGGTACTCAGCCTCTACCAGTCCTACCGGGAACGGCGCCCGGTCAGGTATCCGCCCTCAGAACGGCGGCTAACACCACAGGACATATAATTTAACGGAGAACTGCCATGACCGGAAGAAAAAATCCAGGTTCAGATCAGAGAAGGCATTATC
>JAAZGH010000201.1 GCA_012511325.1 Clostridiales bacterium
CTCTCCGACAGCAATTATCTGAACTTCTATCGTTTCGCTCTGTCTCTCCACGCTAGCTACTGCGGCGCCGGAACACCCGAAGATATGGTGCGGGCTTTTGAAGAGGATCTTTCTCTTGAGTATAAGCTTTCTAATATCGCGCAGGCCAAGGGATTTGCCGCCGTGCTGGAAAAGATCAACTGCTTTTATACTGATCGTGCCGTAGACTATGAAACTGTTGCTCATTTTACTCCTGCGGATATGGAAGTTATCGCCGGAGCGGAGCACCGGCGCTGGTGCGACGAGAAGAGTGATATGGGCTGGCAATTCGGTACCGGCCATGTCGGAAAGCTGCCGAACGGCAAGAACGACAATATCATGCGAGAATGTACCCGCATGCATCACGATATGGTTCCCTTTGAACAATTGCCAGAAGCGGAAAAAACCAAGGATGCCGTGCCCATGGAAAAGATGTTGGAGCTCATTCGTTGGTACGACGGCTTGACTGTTTACAGAATGTAATAAAAAAGAGACCGTTAAGAATGAGCGACACACAGGCAAACAAGAACACAATACCCATCGTGGTGGGTGTTACCGGCCACAGGGATATCCGTAAGGAGGATATCCCCGCACTGGAAAATGCCGTTTCAGGAGAATTACAAAAGATTCAACGGAAGCATCCCAATTCTCCTGTTTGGATGCTGAATTCACTGGCGGCGGGGGCAGATCAACTCTGTGCCCGCGTGGCGTTTTCTCTGCAAATTCCGCTCTATTGCCCGCTTCCCATGCCCGAAGAGGAGTACCGCAAGGACTTTAGTGCCGAAGAGTCGGAAGAGTATCAAGCCCTGCGAAACAAGGCCGCGGATGTGTTCGTGGTTCCTTATAGCGGGCCGGAAGGAGAAGAACGAGACAATCTTTATCGCCAGACAGGTATTTACGTGGCTGCTCACAGCCATGTACTGCTTGCGCTGTGGAACGGAGAGCCTGGTTCGGAGCATGGATGCGGAACGGCAGAGGCTGTGGACTTTATGTTGAAAGGCGATTATCAGAACGGCAAAATGTTCCGCCCCTCTAATGAGGGCGCGGTAATCCACATCGCTACACCCAGAGTATCGAAAACTCAGGAATTCCCCGTTACGGTGAACTTGCTGGAAAATGAAGCGGGGAGCCTGAAGGAAGTGTTGGCACAAACAGATCGCTTTAACCGAGATGTGCGAAAGGAAAGCTTTCAGGACGTCGAACCGCTCTTAGCTCCGGAATATATTCATCATGCTGTAAGCAACAGGCTTCAAAAGGTATATGATGCGGCGGATCAGCTCTCGATGAAGTGGCAGAAACACTACTTAAAGATTATGGGCGTGCTTGCCGCATTCAGCGTAATGCTGGTGATGTTTTACCTGCTCTACGATGAGGCCGAGCTCAATATATGTCTAATCGGATATGGAGGTGCCATTGTCCTATATGCTCTTTTCTACCAATAGATAGCGCGCCGGCGGCAGCACGATAAATACCTACAGTATAGAGCTCTGGCGGAGGCCTTGCGGGTTCAGCTATATCTTTATGCGCTTGGCAGCAGGGAATGTGTTTGCGATGACTTTACCTGGACACAGAAGCACGATGCCACGTGGGTAAAAAGCGCGGTCTATGCGCTTTTAATCGGCGCTCCGGAAAAGGAAGCCGTGCCGGCCGATGTGGTAAAAAAGGCCTGGATTGACGGCCAAAGAGCCTACCACGAAAGAGCTGAGCGCAGGGATGCCGGAAAGCACCGTACCCAGGAACTCGCTACCCGCGCCATGTTGACTTGCACCATAGTACTCTGGCTGTTAGCCTTGGTTTTGGAGTATTTCTTCCGGAACGCCATGGTGATTGTTCTTTCCGGTTTTACTTTGCGAGTTTGGATTAAGATTCTATGGGGAAGTCTTTCCGCGGTGACGGTTTTTGTTTCGGGATACTACGGCAAGCAGTCCTTGGCTCGAAAGAGCATTGACCATGAAAAAATGAAACATCTCTTTGCGTCGGCTGCCCTGCGGTACGATCTCGCCCCACAGAGCCGTATGGAGTTGTTCCGCCAGCTCGGTCGAGAAGAATTAATCGAAAACGGCAACTGGGTTTACTACTGCAGAGAGAACACACCAGATTTCAGTGTTTAGTTATTTGTTTTGATTTGTTATGTGCGCATCGCCTTACGCTTGTGCTTTAGAATCGTGAGGCGATGTTGATTTTTGTTATCTGGGTTTTTAGGGGTTAAAAAACGATGCAGTGAACGATACATATGTATCAATCACTGCATTTGATTGGTGCGGAAAACAGGACTTGAACCTGCATGATCGATCGATCACTAGTACCTGAAACTAGCGCGTCTGCCAATTCCGCCATTTCCGCATTAGCAGAGTTATGATATCTCAAGGGTGGTAAAATTGCAAGCCGTATTCTATACTTTTCCTGAAGTCTATATTTATGAGGGGTTATACCGTGCGCCACTATAGTAAAGAAGATTTTTGCAACTGGGTTTGTGACAAAAAAATTGCAGTGGTCGGAGCCGGGATCAGCAATCGGCCGTTAATCAGATGGCTTTATCGGATGACGCAAAGGATCACCGTATTTGACCAAATGACTGCGGATAACCCGCGTTTGCGAGAAATCCAAGATAAATTTGCCTTAGACAATTTGGAGCTTGAATGGTCGATAGGGGATAATTATTTAGATGGGCTGCATGGCTTTGATCTTGTCTTCAGAACGCCAATTATGAGACCTGATCATCCTGCGTTAATTAAGGCTGCTGTTGAGGGCGCAATCATCACTTCAGAAATGTCCGTTTTTCTATCTCTATGTCCTGCCCATGTTACGGGCATAACGGGTAGTGACGGCAAAACCACTACAACGACTTTGATTGGAGAACTGTATGAGGCTGCGGGCAAGAAGGTGTGGGTCGGCGGTAATATAGGCACGCCGCTACTGGACAAAATAACTGAAATTGGAATTGAAGATGAAGTGGTAGTCGAACTCTCCAGTTTCCAACTATTTGACCTGGTTCCGTATATTGATACTGCAGTTATTACTAATATTTCGCCTAATCATCTCGATATTCATACGGATTACGAAGAATATATTTGTGCTAAACAAAATATTTTTAAGGCGCAACGACCATTTGATCGTCTGGTACTTAATTATTCGGATCGGAAGTCACATGTTTTTGCACAGCAAACCAGGGGAGAGGTAGTCTGGTTCAATCGCAAAGAGCCCTATGATGGGCTGAATATCTGGTGCTCCGGACAAAATATTTTATCGCAGCGCGGACAAAATGATAGTGAGATATTGCTTAATATCGAAGACATAGTCTTGCCGGGTCGTTTTAATATTGACAATTATATGGCAGCATGGGCTGCTGTGGCAGATCGGATTGCGCCCAAGTACCTGCAAGAAATTGCTGTCAAATTTAAGGGGGTCCCTCATCGTCTGGAATTGGTCAGAGAACACAACGGCATACGCTGGTACAACAGTTCTATCGATAGCACGCCCACGCGCACGACTACAACATTAGAGACTCTGTATGACCAGGGGAGACCTATTATTTTGCTCTGCGGTGGACGAGATAAAGATTTGGACTACTCGGAATTAGGTCAGATGATTGCCAAAACCGTGTCCCGGATTATCTTCTGCGGCGAAAACTCTAAACAGATTCGTTCAGCTATTATATACGCAGGAAAAACAGCAGATCAACTGCCAATGTTTGAAGCTGCAAATTATGAAGAAGCAGTAAACCTAGCGGCAAAAATTGCAAAGCCGGGAGAATCTGTATTATTATCCCCGGCGGGAACCAGCTTTGATCAATTCTTCAATTTTGAGGAAAGGGGAGAAGTATTCCGCCATCTGGTTTTGAGCTTATAAAAAATGGCGATAAACACTATTTCAGCTGATCATTTTCCCCGGAAAGTCCTTGCACTAATCAGTCTGCTGGAAATAGCAGGATATGAAACTTGGCTGGTGGGAGGAGCTGTAAGAAATGTTCTGTTGGGCAGGGCAAATGATGATTTTGATTTAGCGACAGCGGCACTGCCGGAGCAAGTTTGCAATATTTTATCGGATGCCGGATACAAGGTTATAGCCACCGGTTTAAATTTTGGCACTGCTACGGTTAGACTTGATAGTCAGCTCAAATGTGAGATCACAACTTTCCGCCAAGAATCAGACTATAGTGATTTTAGACATCCGGACCGGATCAGTTATTCGGATAGTTTATCCCGGGATCTTAAGCGCAGGGACTTTACCATCAATACGATAGCCTGGCATCCGGACCGCGGTATTTTTGATGAGGCCGGCGGGATAGCCGATCTGACGGCAGGAGTCATCCGGGCGGTAGGCAATCCTGAGGATAGATTTGCTGAGGATCCTTTGCGCATTCTGCGGGCATTAAGATTTGCTGCGATTCTGGATTTCAGCATAGAGGATGCCACCGGATCAGCCATGCACCGATATAGATATAGTCTGCTAAGAATTGCCGGGGAACGTATTGCCTCTGAATGGAATCAAATATTAC
>JAAZGH010000202.1 GCA_012511325.1 Clostridiales bacterium
GAGTGATTGTAACTGATCATCATGCTTGTACTGATGATCCACATCCGGCCTCCGCTTTTATAAATCCGCAGCGTGAAGGGGAAGGATTTCCTCTGAGCGGTTTAGCGGGTGTGGGGGTTGCCTATTATCTGGTACTGGGCTTAATCTACCCGGCAGAACCGGAACCTCTGCTGACAGTGTTGGCCGCGATTGGAACTGTAGCGGATGTGATGCCCTTGAGAGGTGTCAATAGACGCCTGGTCGTTGATGCCATTGCAGCCTATTCTAAACATGCCCCGATTGGAATCAGAAAATTAGCTGAGTGTTGCCGTAAAGCTGAGGAGAATTTGTCCGTGGAGCTGATCCAGTTTAACCTGGCCCCCCGACTTAATGCAGCGGGCAGACTGGGTCAGGCAGAAGTTGCCCTGGAGCTTCTGCTGACTGATTTGGCGACGGAAGCTGAATTGCTTGCTGCCAGGCTCAATGAATTGAATAATGAGCGGCGGGAGTTGGAGAAGGAACAGATAGAGCAGATAAGGGTTCAAGTTGAATCTGAACTTGTACCCGGTCATGATCGGATCATAATAGCTGCTTATGAGGCACTCCATCCTGGCATTCTGGGGATTCTCAGCGCTCGTCTGGCTGATCATTTTCAGCTGCCAGCTATCTGCTTGACATTGGAGGAAGGAATATATCGCGGTTCAGGCCGCTCTTATGGTAATTTTGATCTATATGCCGCTATTGAAAGTTGCCAGGATTTGCTATTGAGTTTTGGCGGGCATACCGGTGCTGCCGGTTTGTCATTGGCTGCAGACAAGCTGGAGGAGTTCACAACCAGGATTAAGGCATATATTGCCCGGGCAGGCGATTTTGTGCCGGCAGAACTGATAGTTGATTTGGAACTGATGCCTCAGGATCTGACGACCGAGGCTGTGCAATCTTTAGAGTTATTGGAGCCGACCGGAGAACAAAATCCCAAACCACTATTTCTGCTCAGTGATGCGCGCATTGCGGAAATCTACCGGGTTGGTGATGGCAGTCATTTGCGTATTGTACTGGAAATTGATGGTGCGGGGCGGATAGCCGGTGTCGCGTTCAGGAAGGGAATGGCTGACTTGCTCTATAGCCCTGGTGACCGGGTTGATATTATTTGCTATCTGACCAGTAATGTCTGGCAGGGTGTTGAAAAGGTTAATCTGCAAATTGAGGAGTTGAGACTTGCGCGACAGGAGACAAAAACTGCTCAGCCGATCAGGATCGAACGCTCGCAGATAGCATCGGTTTATCATGGCTTATCAAAATTGATTGAGCCTGAGCAGGAGCTGCTGTTTGATCCGCTACATCTGGCACATTGGCTGTCCAGCACTTATAATGGTTCCATATCGGAGCAAAAACTGATTATTATTCTTCAGCTGTTTGCCCAATCCGGTCTGGGCTCAATGAGACAAACGGATCATGATAATTGGGCGTTTAGCTTCAGAGCCACTACAAAAAGAGTGGATCTGAGGACTACAGAATTATGGCAACAACTTGAGCAACAGGGAAGTATTGCTAATGCATCACGAGAATAGGGAAAATATACAGGATACAGATGCCAGGATGGCGATGATTTGCCAAAAATGGTCTGACTATTCCGGTCATACCGATACGAGCCTGTTGCAAAAAGCATATGAGTTTGCCAAAAAAGCGCATCAAGGACAAAAGCGCGCGACAGGCGAGCCGTATATTATCCACCCGGTTGCCGCCGCTGAAATTCTGCTTGATCTGGAAGTAGATAAAGATACCCTGATTGCGGCTCTTCTGCACGATACTGTTGAAGATACAACAGTTACTTTATCTGATATTGCTGATATTTTCGGCAATGATATCAAAAATCTGGTCGATGGTGTTACCAAATTATCAAAGTTTTCCTATTCAACTCAGGAAGAGATCCAGGCTGAAAGTTACCGCAAGATGTTCCTTGCCATGGCCAGAGATATCAGAGTAGTGCTGATCAAATTGGCCGACCGTCTGCATAATATGCGCACGATGGATTATCAGGATCATACAAAACAGCTTGACAAATCACGGGAATCACTCGATATCTATGCTCCGCTGGCTCATCGCTTGGGAATACATAAAATTAAGTGGGAGCTTGAGGATCTGAGCTTGCGCTATCTGGATCCCACTGCCTATTATGAGTTGGTCGAGCAGATTTCAGTTAAACGATCCGATCGGGAAAACTTTCTGCTCGAAACTACCCGTGATCTGGAAGAGCGAATCTCTCAAATGGGTATCAAAGCCGATATCGAAGGCAGGCCTAAGCATTTCTACAGCATCTACAGCAAAATGAAAAATCAGAACAGGTCTCTGGATGAGATCTATGATCTTTTTGCCATGCGGATTATAGTTGACACTGTTGGTGAGTGCTATGCTGTTCTCGGGCTCGTTCATCAACTGCACAAACCTATGCCCGGCCGCTTTAAAGACTATATTGCTATGCCTAAGCCCAATATGTACCAGTCATTGCATACGACCGTGATCAATCCTTCAGGCATACCTTTCGAAGTTCAGATCCGAACTTATGACATGCATAAGACTGCTGAGTATGGTATTGCCGCACATTGGCGTTATAAGGAGGATCGCAAGGCTTCTTCCAAGACAGATCCTCTTGATGTCAAACTTACCTGGCTGAGGCAGCTTTTGGAGTGGCAAAGCGATATGAGGGATTCCTCTGAATTTATGAATACATTGAAGGAGGAACTGATCACTGACGAAGTCTTTGTCTTCACGCCTAAAGGAGAGGTTATCTCATTACCGATGGGATCGGTGCCGATTGATTTCGCTTATCATATCCACAGCGGTGTCGGCAATTCAATGTATGGCGCAAAAGTAAATGGCCGGATGGTACCGCTCACTTCCAAGTTGGAGAACGGCGATATAGTAGAAATACTGACTTCGGATAAAGTCAAAGGCCCCAGTCTGGATTGGCTGAATATCGTCAAAAGCAATACTGCCCGCAGCAAGATCTCAACCTGGTTCAAACGTGAAATGCGTGATGATAATATTGTCCGGGGACGGGAGACGATTGACCGGGAAATCAAAAAGTCCGGCTTTACACCGGCACAACTTGTCAAAAAGGAATTTTATGATAAATTGCTCAAGCGTTATTCCCTGAATTCACTGGATGATCTCTATGCGATAGTAGGTTATGGGGGTTTATCCGCCGCCCGCATTGTACCGCGTCTGCGGGACGACTATATTTTGTCACTGTCTGAGGATGAGCGGGCAACCTTGGGTTATCGCGTAACTAAGACAGGCCATGTGCATTATGCGCCGCAGTCAATAATATCTTCTGATGAAACGACCTGGACTAAACGGGAAAAAGAGAGTAAACAGCAGAAACGAAAGAAGATCGCCAGCCAGTCCCGGGGTGTGCAGGTACGAGGTATCGACAATTGCCTGATCCGGCTGTCAAAATGCTGCAATCCTGTCCCGGGAGATAAGATTATCGGTTATGTTACCAGAGGCGAAGGTGTTGCCGTGAATCGGATGGATTGTCACAATATTAAGCATCTGGTGGAATCGTTCGACGAGTCTCCCGAAGCTGCGGAACGTGCCTCGCGACTGATAGATGTGTTTTGGGTTGAAGATTTGCCTGAAGAACTGAAGTATCAAACGATTCTCAGAGTTATCGCCCGGGACAGAAGAAATCTGTTAGCGGAAATTTCCAGTGCGGTAGCTCTTGAGACAATACCGATACTGGAGTTCAAGGTGCAGTCTGCCAAAGATATCAGCGCCAGTATCAGAATCACTATCGAAACGAAAGATCAGGCTCAGGTGGATCGATTGATCAAGCGCTTAAAGGCTATTCCCAGCGTGGTGGATGTCAGTCGCACCGGGGTATAAATTAATTCAATTTATTTCAATTACTGATATAAGGATGACAGGACGCCTTCTCGTCTTCTCAAATAACAAACGTCGGAGTTCATGTTCCAGCCGCCCCGATTTTAGCGCCTGGGATAAGGA
>JAAZGH010000203.1 GCA_012511325.1 Clostridiales bacterium
GTGTTGGATGTGTTGCCGGTGCTGCCGCCGGAGCTAAGGCCGATGGTCCAGCTTGATGGCGGCCGCTTTGCCACTTCCGATCTCAATGACCTTTATCGCCGGGTGATTAACCGCAACAACCGGCTCAATAAATTATTGCAGCTGGGTGCTCCTAATATAATCGTTAGAAATGAAAAAAGGATGCTGCAGGAAGCAGTAGATGCTCTGATCGACAACGGCCGCCGCGGCAGAGCGGTAACCGGTGCCGGCAACCGCGCCCTAAAATCCCTTTCTGATTTGCTTAAAGGCAAGCAGGGTCGCTTCCGCCAGAATCTGCTCGGTAAACGTGTCGACTACTCCGGCCGTTCTGTTATTGTTGTCGGACCTGAGTTAAAGATGCATCAGTGCGGCTTGCCTAAGGAAATGGCTCTCGAGCTGTTCAAACCTTTCGTAATGAGGGAGATCGTCAAGCATGAATTGGCTCAAAACATCAAGTCGGCCCGCCGTCTGGTTGAGCGCGGCGGCGATCTGGTCTGGGATACGCTTGAAAATGTTATCAAGGATCACCCGGTTCTTCTGAACAGAGCGCCAACATTGCACCGTTTGGGCATTCAGGCCTTTGAGCCGGTTCTGGTTGAGGGTCGCGCTATCCAGCTGCATCCTCTGGTCTGCACCGCATATAATGCGGACTTCGATGGTGACCAGATGGCTGTTCACGTGCCTCTGTCTACCGAGGCGCAGGCCGAGGCCAGATTTTTGATGCTGGCATCCAACAATCTGCTCAAACCTCAGGATGGCAAACCGGTTGCGGTACCGACTCAGGATATGGTCCTGGGTATCTATTATCTGACTATTGACAAGGAGCCGGATGATTTTGATCCGGCAGCCGAACTTCCAGCTTTCAGCGACTTTGACGAAGCCAGGATGGCTTATGAGATGAAGATTATTACTTTGCATCAGGCAATTAAAGTGCGGAGAACGGTTGAAATAGACGGCAAAACCATCAGTAGCGTTATCACCACGACCATGGGTCGATTGATCTTTAATGCGATTATTCCTCAGGATCTGGGCTTTGTCGATCGCTCTCAGGGCGGCAAAGATCTGCTCAAGCTGGAATGTGATTTCCTGGTCGGCAAGAAACGTCTGGGTGAGATCATTGAGCGCTGCATCCATATTCATGGCATTACTAAGACGTCAAAAATCCTGGATGAGATTAAAACCTTGGGTTATCACTATTCAACGGTCGGGGGCATTTCGATCGGTATCTTTGATATGGTAGTGCCCGATGTCAAAGAAACTCTAATTGCGGAGGCCGAAGTCCAGGTTGCGGAGATCAACCGTCGCTATCAGCGCGGCTTGCTCAATAATGATGGTCGTTATCGCGCCGTTGTCGATATTTGGCGCCGGACAACGGATGCCATTACTGAGGCACTGAAGGATAATTTGGGTCGATTTAATCCCGTCTATATGATGTCTCAGTCAGGCGCGAGAGGGAATATCAACCAGATTAAGCAACTAGCAGGAATGCGCGGCAATATGGCCGATACGACCGGTCGCACAGTGGAAATTCCGATCAAGTCCAACCTGCGTGAAGGTATGAATGTTCTGGAATTCTTTATCTCTTCCCACGGTGCCCGCAAATCTCTGTCAGATACTGCTTTGAAGACAGCTGACTCCGGCTACCTGACCAGGCGCCTGGTCGATATTGCCCAAGATGTGATCATCCGCGAGGAAGATTGCGGAACCAGGAATTATATCGAAGTATCCGCCATTACGGTAGGCAGCAAAAACAATCGCAGAAATGTTCAGAAATTGTATGACCGCGTCCGCGGTCGTTATGCAGCTGCTGATGTGGTCAATCCGCTGACTCAGGAGATCATCGTTAAAGCCGGTGAACTGATTTCCAATAATCAGGCTCAGATTATTGAAAATTCGGGTCTGGAGAAAGTCAAAATCAGAAGCATTCTAACCTGTGCCTGTGTCTCCGGCGTTTGCGCAAAGTGCTATGGTATCAATTTGGCTACAGGTGAGCCTGCCGTTGTTGGCGAGGCCGTGGGTATTATGGCCGCTCAGTCTATCGGTGAGCCCGGAACCCAGTTGACTATGCGTACATTCCACACCGGCGGCATTGCCTCAGGTGATGATATTACACAGGGTCTGCCGCGCGTCGAGGAGCTGTTTGAGGCCAGGAAGCCTAAGGGGCAGGCTGTAATCGCTGAGCTTGAAGGTGTGGTTTCCATCGTTGAAACCGATAAGCGCAAGCGTGAGGTTACTATTACTTCGGCCGAGGGAGAGAGCATAGTCCATTCGATACCGTTATCAACTCCCATTATCGTTGACGAAGGCGATAATGTTGAGATCGGCGATCTGATCACAGACGGCTCGGTTAATCCGCAAGATATTATGAAGATCAAGGGAGCGGAAGGAGTCCAGAAATATATTATTACCGAGGTGCTCAAGGTCTATAAGAATAACGGCGTTGAGATCAATGATAAACATGTCGAGATTATTACCCGCCAGATGTTGCGCAAATGCAAGATCGAAGACTCCGGTGATACCCACATGCTTACCGGCAGTTTAGTGGATATGTTTGACTTTGAAAGAGCCAATGCGGAGGCTGAAGCTCAGGGTCTACGGCCGGCCGAAGGTAATCGTGTCCTGCTCGGCATTACCAAGGCTTCGCTGGCCACTGATTCTTTCCTGTCCGCCGCGTCCTTCCAGGAGACGACAAGAGTTCTTACCGATGCGGCAGTCAAAGGCAAAGTAGATCCTCTGCTGGGGCTTAAAGAAAATGTCATCATCGGCAAGTTGATTCCGGCCGGCAGCGGCATGCAGCGTTATCGCAATATCACCGCTATACCGGTGGTGCCTGAGAATCAAGAGTTGTTGGAAGAGACCGCGGCGCAGGCCAGAGTCTCGGTCTAAGTCGGATAAGTCCGGAGGGAAGACGGTTGTTGGAGTTTAATTCTAAAGCTGAACAGGTGGTTGCCGCCCTGCAGAAACGCCGGGAGTACTTTTGGTTTAATCCGGAGAGACGCACATTAAGCAAGCCGGATCTTAACCAGGTTCCGAGCGGTTTGGCGGAGATGCGGGAAGCTGAGGACAGGCTCAAGCGCTTTGCGCCCTGGATAGCGCAAGAATTTCCTGAGACATTCGACAGCGGAGGCCTGATTGAGTCGCCACTGGTATGTATTGACCATATGAAGCGAAAGCTGGATCCGGATGCCGTGGTTGCCGGGCGACTGTATCTGAAGCGTGACGATATCTTGCCTGTCTCTGGTTCGATCAAAGCCAGAGGCGGCATCTACGAAATCCTCAAGCTGGCTGAGAGCATCGCTTTGGAGCAGGGCTTAATCACTTTGGCTGACGACTATTCTGTTTTATCCGCGCCGGAGAATAGAGATATTCTCTCGCAATATGCGGTGGCGGTCGGATCAACAGGCAATCTCGGTCTGTCCGTAGGCATTATCAGCGCCAAGCTGGGCTTTCAAACTGAGGTCCATATGTCAGCCGATGCCAGACAATGGAAGAAAGACAAGCTGCGCTCATTGGGCGGTAAGGTTATTGAGTACGAAGACGATTACAGCAGTGCGGTAGCTGCCGGCAGAGAAGCTGCCTCTGCGGATCCGAAATGTCATTTTGTCGATGACGAGACATCGGAAGATCTCTTCATGGGCTACTCGGTAGCGGCTCTGCGCCTGCAAAAACAGCTGGAGGCCGAAGGAATCAGGGTGGATGCTGAATATCCGCTCTTAGTCTATATTCCCTGCGGTGTAGGAACAGGACCCGGAGGGATTGCCTGGGGCCTGCATCAGATCTACGGCAATAATGTTTTTGTTTTCTTTGCGGAGCCGGTCGAATCGCCTTGCGTCTGTCTCGGGCTGGCCAGCGGATTGCATGAGAATATATCTGTCCAGGATATCGGACTCTCGGGCAAAACGGAAGCTGACGGCCTTGCCGTAGCCAGGGCTTCCGGTCCTGTATGCCAAAAAGTCGGTGCTTTTCTGGCCGGCTGCTTTACTGTTGAAGATGAGCATCTCTATCGGTTGCTCAGTCTGCTGGAAGAGAGCGAGGGAATTTCTCTTGAGCCATCCGCTTTGGCCGGTATGCCGGGGCCGTTCGTCTTGGCGACCGAGGCGGCAGGACAGGCTTGGCTGGCAGAACAGGGGCTGACCGGCAAATTGAAAAAGGCTGCGCATATAGTCTGGGCTACCGGTGGCAGTATGGTTCCGGACGCTGAGATGAAAAGCTTTATCGAGCGCGGTCGCAACTGAAATTCGACATCAAAAGGCAAATTATTTAACCGGCATGTCAAGCTCAAATTGATGTCCGTCCTTGAAAGATCTGTTTTCTTGTTAAGGCATCTTTAGTCGTGTATGATTTAGTAGAGGTATTTGGCAGATTATTTCAGCAAATATCAAACTAAAGTGAATATTTATTAGTATTGGAGGTAAGGATGCTAAAATTTAAGAATTATATCACCTGTATTGACGCTCATACCGGTGGGGAACCCCTCAGAGTTATCACCAGTGGCTTTCCGCCTATCCCCGGGAAGACTATTCTGGAGAAGAGAAAGTATGTCAAAGAGCATCAGGATGACATCCGCAAGATGATGATGCTGGAGCCTCGCGGTCACAGTGGCATGTATGGTTGCATCATTACGGAAGCTGTCACGCCGGACGGGGATTTCGGCGTACTATTTACTCATAATGAAGGCCTCAGTACTATGTGCGGCCACGGCATTATCGCTGTAACGAAGGTTGTACTGCAAACCGGGATCATTCCGCCGCAAGAAGGTCTGAATACGGTCAGAATTGATTCACCCGCGGGCAGAATTACTGCCTTTGCGACCGTTAAGGACGGATGCGTCGGCGAAGTATCTTTCAACAATGTTCCTTCTTTCCTTTATATGAAAGATATTGAAGTTGATGTTGATGGCATCGGTACCATAGTCTGCGATATTGCTTTCGGCGGCGC
The DNA here is from genome assembly GCA_012511325.1 of Clostridiales bacterium. Classification (GTDB taxonomy): domain Bacteria; phylum Bacillota; class Clostridia; order Saccharofermentanales; family DTU023; genus UBA1046. The sequence continues at coordinate 4,957 of JAAZGH010000203.1, forward strand.
CTTCTATGTCTATGTCGATGTCGCTAAAGTAAATTCGACCGTTGATCCCGCCAATCTGGAATATCTAATTGATAAGGGCATGGAAATCAAGTACAAAGTGATCGATAAATATAATGTAGTTCACCCGGAAGAGCCCGGCCTGAACAGTATTTACGGCACAATCTTCATGGACAAGCTCGAATACGGGGACAAGAAAGTAACATCTAAGAATGTTTGCATCTTCGCGGACGGACAAATCGACCGTTCGCCCACCGGCACCGGTACCGGCGGACGCATCGCTCTGATGTTGGAGAAGGGCCAGTTGGATAAGGACACTACTCTGGTCAATATCAGTGTCATCGATACTGTATTTACCTGCAAGATTGTTGAAGAAGTAAAAGTCGGCGATCTCCCGGCAGTCGTTCCCGAGGTCACCGGCAACGCCTTTATTACCGGCTTGAATCAGCTCGTGCTTGATCCGGATGATCCTCTGCCCGAGGGCTTCAGAATTACCGGCGGTTAATCCGGCAGCTCTGATCGGATATACGGTTACGCAA
>JAAZGH010000204.1 GCA_012511325.1 Clostridiales bacterium
CAGCACCACACTATGCTCTTGCAGATTGTGGCCAATTCCCGGTATATAAGCGAAAACTTCAAACTGATTTGTCAGGCGAACTCTGGCTACTTTGCGCAGCGCCGAAGTCGGCTTCTTGGGAGTGGTGGTCTTGACGACCGTGCAAACTCCGCGCTTTTGCGGTGAATGATATGTGCTGGCGCGCCTCTTCAGCGTATTCAGCCCCACCTGCAGCGCGGGCGATCCGGACTTAAAAGTCCTTTTCTTGCGTCCCTGCTTCACCAACTGGTTGAACGTAGGCATCCCTGTACCTCCTTTCTTAATTGTCCGATCCGTACTGATTGCGCAAATTGCAGTTCATAATTTTACGCACTCAAAAACCTGCCTTTGGCAGGCGAACGGAAAGTCAGTATAACATTTGCAGTTCGTCTTGTAAATACAGAGATTTCAGCTGCCGGTTTTCAGACTTGTTTCGCGGGCATTTTTACGTGATGTATCACGTACATGATGTCTGAAAAATACCGCGGCCGCCTATCCGGCGCAATCTTTTGCCTATAGGCGGCCCTATGCGGTTCAACTTCTGTATGTAGTTCAGGTTCAGACTTTGAAGCAGGCTACATTATGTCCCGGCTCCACTTCCCTTAGAGGCGGCATCTGTTCGCGGCAGACCTGATCCGCGAGCGGACAGCGGCTGACAAAGCGACAGATAGCGGGCGGAGTGATCGGACTGGCGACCTCGCCGCTCACAATCCGGCGTTTCTTCCGCCTGACTTGCTCCGGATCGGCAATCGGAATCGATGACAGGAGCACTTGTGTATAAGGATGCAGAGGATTCCGATACAGATCCTCGGACACCGCTTCTTCCACGATCGTCCCCAGGTACATAACAATCACCCGATCGGAAATATACTTCACAACACTTAGATCGTGAGCAATGAACAGATAGGTCAGTCCCAGATCCTGCTGTGACTTCTTCAGCATATTCAGAACCTGAGCCTGGATCGACACATCCAGCGCCGAAATCGGCTCATCGCAGACAATAAACTCCGGAACCACAGATAGCGCGCGCGCAATACCGATGCGCTGCTTCTGACCGCCGGAGAACTCCTGCGGAAAACGCGACATATGATCCTTATTCAAGCCAACCTTGCGCAGGAGGGCCTCAATCCGCCCATCCAGTTCTTTGGACTTGGCCAGATTGTGGATCTTCATACCCGCTCCGACAATATCCTTAACCGTCATCCTGGGATTCAAAGATGAATGAGGATTCTGGAAAATCATCTGCGCTTGCTTACGGTACTGCATATCCTCATCCGCCGTAAAAGTAAAAACATCTTTTCCGCGGTAATATACATTGCCAGTATTGGGAGTATACAACTTTAGGATTGTGCGCCCGGTTGTTGATTTACCGCAGCCGGATTCACCGACCAGGCCGACCGTCTCGCCGCGGTGGATCTTAAAATTGACATGATCAACCGCTTTCAGCACCTTATCTCTCGAAATGCGGAAATACTGGGAGAGGTCCTTTACTTCTAACAATACTTCCCGGCTTGTCTGATTGTTCATACCCTCTCCTCCGTTTCTACTTGCTCAGGCGAAGGCGTTATCTCCTCAGCCTCCGTCGTTCGGACCACGGCAGGCAACTCCACGTCCGGCGCGTATTCGTGCAACAACCAGCAGGCAGAGTAATGTTCAGGCGTGACCTGTGTCCGATCCGGCATCATCATGCCGCAGATTTCCATCGCATATTCACAGCGCGCGGCGAAAGGACAGCCCACAGGAGGCGAGAAAAGATCAGGCGGCGTGCCCTCAATCGGCACCAATTCTTCATCCCGGCTGGTATCCAGCGTTGCTATGGACTGGATCAGTCCCGAAGTATAAGGATGTGCCGTTTCATAAAAGATAGCATTCACCGGGCCCTCTTCCACAATTTTGCCGCCATACATCACCAGAACCCGATCGCACATTTTAGCGACAACACCCAGATCATGCGTGATCAAAATGATCGAGGTCATGAACTTCTCCTGCAATTCTTTGAGAATATCCAAAATCTGCGCCTCAATCGTGACATCGAGTGAAGTTGTCGGCTCATCCGCGATAATGATACCGGGCTGCCCGACCAGCGCGATGGCGATCATAACCCTTTGTTTCATGCCTCCGGAAAGCTCATGCGGATATTGGCGATAACGCCTTTCCGGCTCATTAATCCCCACCAGCTCCAGAATCTCCAGCGCCTTTTGTTTTGCCTCAGCGCGGGAAACCTCCTTCCGGCCGACAAAGATTTCTTCAATCTGCTTGCCGACACGCATAGTGGGATTGAGCGATGTCATCGGATCCTGGAAAATAAAGCCGATTTCAACACCCCTGATTTTCCGCAATTCACGGTTAGACATTTTAACAATGTCTTTGCCTTTGTAAAGAATCTCACCGCCTTCAAAGAAGCCGGGCGGTTCAGGATTCAGTCGCAGAATACATTGAACCGAGACGCTTTTACCGCAGCCGGATTCGCCCACAATGCCGAGCAATTCTCCTTTTCTGACATCAAAGCTGATATCTCTCACAGCCTTGACCACACCGCCATAAGTGCGGAACGAAAATTCAAGATTTTTAACTTCCAGTATAATTTCCGGCATAGCTAACCCTCCTATCAATCCGTACCGCGCATACGCGGGTCAAAAGCATCACGCAGTCCGTTGCTCAACAAATTGAAAGCCAAGACTGTTGTACAGATAAAGAAGGCAGGAACATACAACATATGCGGACACAGTCTGATCATGGCTGCTCCTTCTTTGGCCAATACACCCCAGCTCGCATTGGGAGGAGCGATACCCAGACCGATATAGCTGAGGAAAGCCTCTCTGAAGATAGCTGCGGGAATGGCCATAGCCAGATTAGTAATAATCAATCCCATCAGATTGGGAATTATTTCGCGGACAATAATCATGAAAGTAGATTCACCCAAAACACGAGACGCAAGCACAAACTCCTGCTCTTTAAGGCGATACACTTCCCCGCGGGTAAACCGGCAGGATCCTGCCCAACCGGTAATAACCATAGCAATAATCAAACTCTTGATACCGGGGCCCAGAACCACCATGACCAAAATATTCACGATCAGGGCGGGGATGCCGTAGATGATATCGATGATCCGCATTAGAATCATGTCGAATTTTCCGCCGATATAGCCGCTGAAGCCGCCTAAAATCGTGCCAATTACGGAATTGATAAATGCAGCTATAAAACCGATGGACAATGAAACACGTGCTCCGACCCAAATTCTCACCCATAGGTCGCGACCCAAAGAATCGGTGCCAAACCAGTGTTCGGCCGAAAATGTTTGTCTCATGGCATAAGCATCCTGCTGATCAAATTCATAGCTACTGAACATAGGAGCGAAAATTGCCAGGATTGTATATATTATAAGGATAATCAAGCCAATAAATGCCGCCTTGTCTTTGCGGATTCTCAGCCAGGCCTCCTGCCAGAAAGTCAGGCTGGGGCGGGAAATTGCTTCCATTTCCTCTATGCTCTTGCCGACAGTGCGGAAGAGATCGGCGGTAATTGCTTTGTCTTGTGACTCTATCTTGTTTGTAGCCATTGTCTCCCTCCCTTATTTGGCAATCCTAATGCGCGGATCGACAAATCCATAGGCAATGTCTACGACCATATTGGCAAAAACCAGGAAGATGCCATAGAAAACAGTCTGTCCCAGAATCATGGAATAGTCCAGATTCTGGACACTTTCAACATAGTATTTGCCCATGCCGGGTATGGCAAAAATGGATTCAATCACAAAGGTACCGGTAAGAACAGATGCTACCGTAGGACCCAGCACCGTAACCACCGGCATGATCGCATTGCGGATCTGATGTTTCCAGGTAATGCGGAAATTCGAGATTCCTTTGGAACGCGCGGTCTTAATATAATCCTGCTGCACCACTTCAAGCATACTTGCCCGCATAATTCTCGAGACCGAAGTCATCGTATAGAACCCCAGGGCAATTGAAGGTAAAATAGTATGCGCGAGGCCTTTATACTGAGCTATAGGGAATAGCCCCCACTTGACCGCAAAGAAATACTGCAAAATGGCGCCGACAATGAAGTCAGGCACACTGGTGCCGATAACCGCCACAACAACAAAGAAAAGGTCGATCTTATTGCCTCTGTTGCGAGCAGAGACAATGCCAAAGACCAGGCCTAAAGATAGTGACAACACCAAAGCGCGAATTCCCAGATCAAGAGAGTACGGAAATGATTGCCGCAATAAATTGTTGACAGTCTGGTTCTGATATTTCATGGAATAACCGAAATCACCCCGCATCAGATTGCCCAGAAAGGTTGTATATTGCTGAAGCAAGGGCTTGTCCAGCCCATAATAGGCATTGAGATTCTCTTTGACTGTAGGAGTCATTTTCGGATCGCTAAAGGGATCGCCAGGCATCAGCCTGACCAGAATAAACACTACAGTCACAAGCACCAGAACAGTGAGTAGAGAGATGCCTACGCGTTTAACGACATATTTACCCATGCAGATTCACTCTCCTTCTGATGATTGATAATGATCCCGGCAGGCATCTAGCCTACCGGGAATCAATCTTAACTTACACAGAAATATGCCTGAGCTTATTCTGCGGGCTTGTCGAGATAGAGATAGCTGAAGTTAAAGCCAACGAAGTAGCCCTGCAGCCCGGTAACACCGTCTGCAACCAAATAGTGAACCTCTCTCAGTTGCTGCGGTATGACAGCGCCGTCTTCCAGCAATGTCTTCTCTGCGTTAAAGAGATTGTCCATCCGCTCTTTGCCGGTGGTCTCTTTCGATTTCCTAATGAAGGCATCGAACTCATCACTGTGGTAATTAATGTAGTTGTAGGCATTGTCGCTCTCAAAGAGCTCCAGGTACGCATAAGGATCTGAATAATCGGGTACCCAGCCGCTCATGATCAGATCGAAGTCGTCTCTGCCCGGTGTCAACATGGAGTTCTTGGTC
>JAAZGH010000020.1 GCA_012511325.1 Clostridiales bacterium
GGCGAGTACTGATCTTCGCCGGGGGAACCGGCAATCCATATTTTACAACCGATTCCGCAGCGGTTCTGAGAGGATTGGAGATCAATGCGGATGCGATCTTGAAAGCGACTAAAGTAGATGGTGTTTACGACAAGGATCCGGTAGAATTTCCGGATGCCGTCAAATATGATCAGATCAGCTATGCCGCCGTACTGGTTAAAAATCTGGGCGTAATGGATGCTACTGCCGTGGCTCTTTGCCGCGACAACAAGCTGCCGGTAATTGTATTTGATATCGGCAATCCGACCAATATCGCGGATATTGCCGCCGGTAAAAAGATCGGGACTTTAATCTGCTGATCGCAGTTCAAGTTAAATGCGATGACATGTTCGCTGCAGGCTAAAGCCAGGGGCAGTTTTTGTCGGTATTCAGACTGAGCATGAGGTGGGTTTAGTCTGTCTCAGGCTTTGGTATAATAAACGAAGATTGCCAGTGGAGGAAAAGAATATGAACTTCAAACAAGAGCTGAAACCATATGAGGAAATGATGGTGAAGACTATATCAGCGCTGGAGGGAGAACTTAACACCATCAGGGCCGGGCGCGCCAATCCCAAAGTGCTGGATCAGATTACCATTGATTATTACGGAGTTGAAACTCCAATCAATCAAGTAGCCAATATTCAAGTTCCTGAGGCCCGCATGATAGTTATTACACCATGGGACGCATCATCCTTGCGTGATCTGGAACGCGCTATCCAGATGTCAGATCTGGGCATACCTCCCAATAATGACGGCAAGAGTCTCCGCTTGATCTTTCCGCCGCTGACGGAGGAAAGGCGCCGTGATCTGACGCGCCAGGTCAGCAAAATGGGTGAAGATGCCAAGGTAGCCGTGCGCAATATTCGCCGTGAAGCCGTAGATAACTATAAGGCAAAGCTGAAACAAAAGGAAATCCCGGAAGATATGTATTACAATATGGAAACCGAGATCCAGAAACTGACTGACCGCTTTATCGATAAAGTGGATGATTCTGTTGCCGCCAAGGAAAAAGAACTGATGGAGATCTAGTCGCGGAGACGACAATGGCACTTCCGGAAACAATTTTCAAACTGCTTAAACCGCGCCGCAAAGCCAGTGGTTCAGAATTAACTCGCGAAGCTATGGCCAATATTCCCCGCCATGTGGCCGTTATCATGGACGGCAACGGGCGTTGGGCGAGAAAACGCGGCTTGCCGCGTTATAGCGGACATTACGCTGGAGCTGAAAACCTGCGCGAATTCTGCAAATGGTGCATAGAATTTGGCATCAGCTATACTACTGTCTTCGCTTTTTCCACCGAGAACTGGCAACGTCCGCAACAGGAAGTAGATTCCTTAATGAAATTGTTTTTGGAATTTTTTGCGCGCTACGAAGAAGAATTGGCCGCCGAGGGAGTCAGATTGAGATTTTGCGGCGAAACCGGCGAGTTGCCGCAGTCAGTCCAAGATACGATGCAAAGAGCGGAAGCGAGCTCACTGCAACGAAATAAGCTGCAATTGATAATTGCTTTCAATTATGGCGGCAGACGTGAGATTGTCAAGGCGACCAGGGATTTGCTCGCCAGCTGCAAAGCGGGAGAGCTGAAGCCTGAAGAGCTGACCGAGGAGCATCTATCGGCAAGGTTGTATCTGCCCGATGTCCCTGATCCGGATCTCATTATCAGGCCTTCAGTCGAGTTGCGGCTGTCCAATTTTCTTCTCTGGCATTCCGCCTATATCGAATTATGGTTTGCTAAAGTTCTGTGGCCGGATTTCAATCGGCACCATTTCACTGCAGCTATCAATGATTACGCATCCCGACAACGCCGCTACGGTGGTTTATCAAAGGAGGAACGGGGGTAAATATGAGATTTAGCAATCAAAATACGGGTGGTTTGAGAAGGCCCATAGATCAAGAA
>JAAZGH010000205.1 GCA_012511325.1 Clostridiales bacterium
ATCTACGGCAGATCGCTGACGACTCCGGTGAAGAGAGGAACACTGTCGTAGACGATCTCCCAGGCAAAGGAGCGGTCAAACTTCAGGACGATTATATTATTATCGTCTGGCTCCCTGATAGCAGTAGGCGCCACAATTACGGTAGCCGCCGCCGCTTCGGTTCCTTGTTCATCGACCTTTACTCTGGCTTTCTGGAAGGTGTCGCCGACCATAAGATCGACCGGAGCTTCATCGTCAGTCATGATGCTCAGTAATGATCCATTTGCGAAGATGCCGGGGACCAGTTCTTGGAGAATTTTGCTCAGCCCGATATTGCTTTCCAGGTCAAACTTGGGCAAAGTCAACACTACATCAGCTTCTTCGGTTTCAAAAGTTTTAGTGGCCAGTAGAATGTCTTTGGGCTTGACACTGTCCTTGGGCAGATAAAGATTCATTCTGGTTCCGCCTTTGTACTTGAGCGATACCATCTGCCACTGCTCGGATTCAGCATAATCCAGAATAGAGCGATCATGCATCATATCGATTTCAGCAGTGTTGTTCAGACCGTTAAATACTTCTTTAAAGGTTGCATCGGGGTCAAATTCTGCTTCCCATTGGCCGAGGAAGTAAACGGTGTTGATCAGAATCAGAGCTGTTTCGAGATCAAGCTTATAGCCTTTTGCAAACAGGGGATCGATCAGCCCCTTGGTCTTTTCTTTAGTCCAGCGGTTGAGCTCAGTCAGACTCTCCGGCTGCCCAAAATCCATCTTGACAGCTACAGCCTCGTAATAAGACGCGGCCTTCTGTAGGAAATCAATTGCAAACTCAAATTCCGCTTTGCCTGCCAGCATCGTATTGATATCTACCGTAAATTCTGCATTATCCAGCAGATTTTTGATCAAGAGACCGGAGGCCTGATTGAGCAAATCCAAGCTGAGATCCGAAGAGCCGGCCAAAAGTTCTTTCAGTTCTTCGGCTCCTTTACCGGTGGCGCCGTTGGCCAAAGTAGCAAAGGCCAGATAATAAGAAATAGGAGAGAAGACGAAGCTGGTATCTTCAATCTCCCGGATAATCTTGTTGCCACTTTCTCTGATGAGTTCACCCAGCTTTTGATAGGTTTTTTGCACCGCTGGATTGGCCTTTGCGCCCGAGGCATCAAATTCAGCATCTACTTCGGCGAAGGTCAGGAATCGATTCTGATTATCAGTTTCGGTTCCGGTGTTCGGATCAGCATCGTCAGAAAGGGTTTGTTCCGTGCTTTCATTTGGCAAGCTGATCTCCTGATTCTGATCTTCGCCTTGAGAGTCCGTCTTGCCGGCGGACTGGGTACAGCCGGCCAGCAGTGACATAATCAATACCAGAGCCAGTATGTCAAATATGGATTTCTTTATTCTTTTCATCTTTAATCCTCGTATTTCTTAATACAGTATAATTTTAGTATAATTTGTCAAAATGCTTTTGACTATTGACGCTTAAAACCGCGCACTGAACCCTATGTATATTTTGCAAGCATTTAGACATTCTTATTCCTTAGACGGTTTTGCTCCGGTTCCGGTTCCCGCGATTTCGACATAATCTGTTCTAATGATAAAATTAATTCAATAAAACAAAGGAGTATTGGCCATAGATTACAAAAGGAGACTTGATTCTCTAAGGCAGGAAATGTCCCGACGCGGTCTCAAGGCCTATCTGACCACCGCTGATGCCAATTGGGAGTATCTGGCCGGGATTCCAAGGTTAGGCGGTGACACGACTAAGCACAGGCAACACAGCTCCCAGTATACCTGTCTGGTGGTTACATCCGATGATGTTGTGGCTTTGATGCCACATCTCAATTTATACGGTACCAGAGACAAATTGCAGGACCGGGAAATACCAGCCCGTTTTGTGACTTTCCCCGATGGCGATCTTGAAGGTCGGGTTATAAAAGACAGTTTATTCAGTCTCGGTCTCAGCAGGGAAAAGGTCGGTGTCAGCCAGGATGTCACCGCGGCTCTGGTTTTGTTATTGCAAGACGAGATCAAAGCTGACGTGTCTGATCATAATGATATTATCTTCGCTCTCAGAGCAGTCAAGGATGATGAGGAATTGTCCATGATCAGGCACGGCGTCGAGATTACAGATCGGATCTATGATGACCTGCTCCGGTTTATCCGTCCGGGTCTGATTGTCCGCGAGATTGAATGGGAGATTGACCGCCTGATGGAACGCTACGGCGCCGACAATAGTTCTTTTTCCACATCGATCTACACCGCAAGCAAGGAGTCGGATAGTTATTTTGGCGGTTCTGATGTCAAAGTTAAGAAGGGCTCAATCTTAGGGCTGGATTATGGTGTCATATACCAGGGATATTGCACCGATTTTGGCCGCACTATCTTTGTTGGCGAGCCTGCGAATGAGGAGAGCAAGATTCATGCGCTGGTGATGGAAGCGCAACGCCAAGGCATGGCGGAGATGTATCCGGGCTCTTGCGGAGACAGGGCTGATGCCGCTGCCAGAAAGGTTTTGACCGATGCCGGTTATGGTGACAGATTCATCCATAAATTGGGGCACGGCATCGGTCTTGATGTGCATGAATGTCCCTTCCTGGCTCCGGGCGAGACCACTCCCTTCCAACCGGGTATGGTCTTCACCGTTGAACCCAGTGTGTATATCCCGGGGAAAGGTTTTATCCGGGTTGAAGACGAGGTTCTGATTACATCTTCCGGCTGCGAGATTATGAGCCGGATCGGCCATGACCTGACAGTAGTATAGACGTGACAGTCCGTGGCTTTAGTATCAAATTCGCATTGGTTTTATGGTACTGGGTTTCGAGCCGGCTGCGAGAGGGCGGAGCCATAAATAGATATTAATAGTATTATTACCGGCGGGAAAAAATATGCGTATCGTTCATCTGGCAGATCTGCATCTGGGAATCCGTGTTTACGGCTTTTCGCTGCTTGATGATCAGAAGCATATCCTCAATCAGATCCTGGAGAAAATAGAACAGATCAGACCCCAAGCGGTTCTGATCTGCGGCGATGTGTACGACAAGGCGCAGCCTTCGTCAACAGCAGTTTCACTGCTGGATGACTTTTTGGGGAGGCTGTTGCAGTGCGGATGTAAAGTCCTGGTCATCCCCGGCAATCATGACTCACCGGAGCGACTGGCGTTCGGAGCATCGATTTTCAGGCATCAGGGTTTGCATATCGCCGGATCTTTTGCCGGCCGGCCGGAGATTGTCACTTTGCAAGACGAAGCGGGAGAGGTTGACTTTGTGCTCTTGCCTTTTCTGCGCCCCGCCATGGTCAGGCCGTTTGCCGAAAGTGAAGAAATCAATACCGCGGCCGCCGCGGTCAAATTCGCTCTGTCGCAGATAGACTATCGGCCGGGACGCCGGTATGTACTACTGACCCATCAATTTGCCGTGGCGGGAGGGAGCTTGCCGCAGCAATCGGAATCGGAAACGATCTATGCCGGAGGCATAGAAGCTGTGGATATTTCATTATTTGAGCCTTTCTCCTATGTCGCTCTGGGCCATCTGCACAAGCCGCAGTACATGGGCAAAGACCATATACGCTATGCGGGCTCGCCGCTTAAATATTCCTTCAGCGAAAACAAGCCGGATAAGACTTTGCTCCAGATTGACTTGCCGGGCACAGGAGATGCAGTTTGCACAGAGCATCCGCTGCGGCCGCTATATGATCTGAGAGTGCTGCGCGGCGCCTTTGCCGAACTGATGGCTGAAGGCGCAAAGCTGTTGACGGCGGATGACCGGGCTAGATTTGACTATCTCAAGGTGGTGCTTACGGATGACGATGTTCTGGTAGATCCGCTGCCGAATCTGCGCCAATACTATCCGCATATTATGCAGATGCAGCTGGAGAAAATCGGCTATGACTCAACCGAAGTTGCCCGGGAAATAGATGGCGATGATCTGATCAGCACTACGCCGGCTGAGATGTTTGCGCGTTTTTATGCCAGCCGGACGGGTCAAGAATTCAAGCAGGAAGAAATCAAAATTATGCAGCGCCTGGACATCAAAGGCAGCCACGAACTTCGGGGGGCAAAGCAATGAAACCGCGCAAGTTGGTATTGCAGGCTTTCGGCCCTTATGCCGGCACCGAAGAGATAGATTTTACCTGCTATCCTTCCGGTCTGTTCCTGATTTCCGGTGATACCGGCTCCGGCAAAACCACGATCTTTGATGCCATCTGTTTTGCGCTCTATGATACGGCCTCCGGCAGCTGGCGCCAGACACGCTATCTGCGCTCAGATTATGCCTCTCCGGACTTGCCGACCTTTGTCAGTCTTGAATTTGAGCATCAGGGCAGAGTTTATACTGTGCAGCGCAGTCCGGCTTACCAGAGGGAAAAGCTTAGAGGCGGCGGCCTTACCGATCAGCCGGCGGAAGTTGAATTAACTATGCCTGATGGCCGTGTGCTCACGCGCAAGAACGAAGTCAATGACGAAATTGAGAAACTGCTGGGTCTCGATGTCACTCAATTCCGGCAGATCGCTATGATTGCGCAGGGAGAATTTCGCAATCTGCTGAATGCTTCCAGCCGGGATCGAATCGATATTTTCCGCCGCATCTTTGCTACGGAGCAATATCTGCAAGTTCAGGAAGTATTGAAAACTGAAGCTGACAGATTAAGCAAGGAAGCGCAGATTCAGACCGGTACCCTGATCCGCACAATTAGTCCGCTTGCGGAATATAGTGAACAATATGCCTTTGAGATCCCGCGGTTCGAGACTATCCGGGCTGATGAAGCCAGAGCGGCTGTGCCGCCGCTGCTGGAAAAGCTGCAGCAGGTGCTGGAAGTAGCCAATGAGGAGCTCAGTAATAGAGAAAACGAAATCATCCGAAAAGAGGAGCAACACCGCAAACTGCTGCAGGAGGAACAAAAGGCCGTTGCACATAATGAGAAAGTAAAGCGTTGGCGCCGGCTCACCGCCCGGCAAAAGGAACTCCAGGACTCTAAGGAGGCGGCTGAGCTGGATGCGAAGAAACTTGCCCTGACTCGGAGAATCAGGCGAGATATACTGCCGGCCGCCACTGAACTTGAACGGTTGCAAGCGGAAGCAGAGGAGCTTAAAAACGGCTTAAAGCAGACAGATGTTGCCCTGGCCGAAATCAGGCCACAGTTAGAGTCAGCCACGGCCGTGGTTCAAGCTGCCCGAGAGTCCGAACAAAAAGTATCAGGACTGCGGGCATCTGTAATCAAGTTGGAAGCGGAGGTTGAGCTCTGGCAGCGACAGGGAGAAACTCTGGAGCAGATCAGCCAGATAACCGGTTTAAGAGATGAGCAAAGACATCTGCTGACCGAAGTTGATCAGGAGATCAAAAGCGGGCAAGAAAGACAGGGAATATTGCAGGCGGCAATTGAGCAAGATCGGAAAGCGGGCGAGGAACTGCAAATTGCCAGACACCGCCGTGAACAGATATCACAGCGGATCTCGGATTGGGAGCAGCTGAAGCTCCAGCAAAAAAACCTTGCCACAGAGGCGCAAGCGCTTGCGGATAAAGAACAAAGGCAAGAAGAATTGATGCGGCGGTTGAAACTGGCTCAAGACCGCTATCAAACGGCATATGCCGTCTATCTTGCCAATCAGGCGGGGCTTCTGGCTAAAGAGCTTAAGGCAGATCAACCTTGCCCGGTCTGCGGCTCAACCGATCATCCGCGCAAGGCTTTGCTACAGGAGGACGCCCTTACTGCCGAGGAAATAGAGACGCTGTCTGTCCAGGCGCAAGAACTGGCCGGGATCAGTTCCGGTCAGCTGAAAGAGATTGAATTGTCCTCCGTACAGTGGCAAAAAGAACTCGCCCAAATCAGTGGCCGGCTGGAGCGGCTGGCGGCTGCGCTCCGGATAGATTTTCCTGACAAATTAGCGGCGGCTGAAAGTCTGTCGGCAGGCGACAGGCAGATGCTTCTGGAGCAGCTGCGACCGGCAGCGGATTCCTGTCAGGAAGCGCTGACTTGGGCCAAGGCGGAAGTTGAGCAGGAACTGGCGCTTGCTGAGCAAAAGCTCAACCGCTGGGAGACGAATTCCGCCGCGCTCAAAGCACTTCAGCCGAAGCTCAGTGAGCTGGAACAGCAAAGTCAGGAGCTGAAGGCCAAAGTCAGCGCTCTTGATCTTGAGTTAGCCGGCCTGAATAATGTTGCCGCGGATCGACAAAAGCATCTAACAATGCCCGATGCCGATACTGCCCGGAAGAAGCTTGAGCAGACGAGCTCTGTCATTGCTGAACATGAGCGCCGGATCAAAGAGGCAGAAGACGAACAGTCGCAATTGCAACTGGCAAACCAGAAACAGCAGACCAGGCAGGAAGAGCTGGAATCAAGGCAACAAAAGAACAGCGCTGAACTGGCGGCCGCCGCAGAGAGATTAGCGGCCAAGCTAGAGGGGGCCGGCTTTGCTCCCGACAGTCCCTGGCGTGACTTCTTGCTGGCTGAAGAGGCAGAAACAGTCCTGGCCGATAAGGTAGAGGCCCGCAAGAGCGAGGAAGATCTGCTGATACATGATCTGGCGCAGATTGAGCTTCAGTACCGTGAGCAGGAACTGATAGATCAGGCCGCGCTTACCGCCGCAGTCGAGACAGCGGCCGCGGAGCTGAAGCAGCAGCGAGCTGACCACGGTTCTTATAAGCTTCACGCTGACAGACTGCACCGGATTCGGACGGATCTGCAACAGCAATGGAGCGCGCTGGACGAGTTTACGCGGGAAGAAGCCAGAGTGAGGCATCTCTCTGATATCGCCAATGGCAGGATCACCGGGGAAGAGAAAATCAGTTTTGAAGCCTGGATTCAAGCCTGGCATTTTGCGCGCATTATCAAGCGGGCTAATTACAGATTCCATGATCTCAGCAATGGCCAGTATCGGCTTGTGCATGGCGGCGCCGAAGACCTGCGCTCCCAGAGCGGACTTGATCTGGCAGTGCTGGATTACCACACCGGCAAGGTCAGGCCTGTCTCGACTCTTTCCGGTGGTGAGACTTTTAATGCCGCCTTATGTCTGGCGCTCGGTCTGTCGGATGTCATTATGGAGTACGCCGGCGGCGTGGAGCTGGATATTCTCTTTATCGATGAAGGCTTTGACAATCTGGATGAACATTTCCTGCAGTTGACTATGGAAACATTGCTGGAGCTATCGGAGGGCAAGAGACTGATCGGGATTATCTCCCATACCGGTATTCTGAAGGATAATATCAGTCCGCAGCTACAGGTGAAGAGCACGCCCGGCGGCAGCAGCATCAGTTGGTCGGGATTGGATTAGGGGCGAAGGCGGTATTTGCGAGTTTATGGCAGCCCGGATCCAAACTTCTGAAATGGGGCCGGGCTAATTGCGAAAGAGACAGAGGTCTACCCGCTGGCGTCTTCGCTAAATAATTAATTTGATTGGTATGTTATTGTTTAATTAAAGTAATTTCAGCATTTTTATTATCTTGAGAGAAAGATCGGGAATTGTTAGAATGATCTATCTGTATGCTTATCCATTATTTTGAGGGAGGGGGTGAGCACCACAGAATAATTGCAACAGGAGGATATATGCACAAGAAACTTTTTATTCCCGGTCCGGTTGAGGTAGCGCCGGAAGTACTGGCTAAGATGGCCACTCCAATGATCGGACATCGCTCGAAAGATGCCACGGCTCTGCAG
>JAAZGH010000206.1 GCA_012511325.1 Clostridiales bacterium
CACTAAGTTTGCATATGGTTAACCAGGCCGGCCTCCTCATAGGGGATCAGGATTGAAAAGGACACAGTTATTCGCGCGGCCAACTCACTGAGGGCAGTCCTTACCTCAGACAAACCGCAGCCTTGTAGTGCTGAGGCTGCAATAGTTTTCTGGTCTGCATCGGTTTTTTGGTGCAGGAGTAGTTTCCACTCATCATCTTGTGCCTGATCGACCTTGTTCAGTACATGTAATCTGGGTTTAGCCGCCGCGCCCAGCCTCTTCAGCTGTTCTTCCACAACTATGATCTGCTGACGATAATCCGGATCGGAAATATCCGTAATCTGCATAATATAGTCTGCTGCCGCAACTTCTTCCAAAGTGGCAGCGAAAGCGTCAAGCAGATAGCGCGGCAGATCACGGATAAAACCGACCGTATCTACCAGTACCAATGACAGGCCCTGATCGGTAATCAGGCGCCGCGCCGTGGGATCCAAAGTCATGAACAGCCTATCCTCAGCTTCAATTGACGAGTCGCACAGCGCATTGACGATCGTTGATTTGCCGGCATTGGTATAGCCGACGACCGCAACTGTAATAATCTCACGGGAACTTCTATATTCCCTGGTTCGGGATCTGCGGGTAGAAATCTCCTGTAATGATCTTCGCAGCCAGGAAATACGCCGCACGATATGGCGGCGGTCCGTTTCCAGCTGAGTCTCGCCTGGACCTCTGGTGCCAATTCCGCCGCCCAGTCTGGACAATTCCTGTCCGCGACCGCTTAAGCGGGTCAGTCGGTATCGCAATTGGGCCAGCTCGACTTGTATTTTGCCCTCATCTGTTTTGGCTCTCCGGGCAAAGATATCGAAAATAACCAGGCTGCGATCAACGATCTCCAGCTCAACCAGATCCTCAATCATACGCACCTGTGTCGGCGATAATTCCGTATCAAAGATCAAAACTGTGGCCTCAAGAGCTTTTGCCAGTTCAGCCAACTCTAACAATTTTCCCTTGCCCAGCCAGTACGCCCGATCAGGAGCTTCCCTTTTCTGTACCAGAGTACCGACCGTCTCAATATCGCATTCGCGCGCCAAACTCTCCAGCTCGGCCAGCCTCCTTTCGCTGACCAGATCGGACAGCGGATCCGTTCCTAACTGCAGCCCAGCCAAAACAGCTTTTTTATCAGTGCCGGGATTCACTATTTCCTTTAGCTCCTTTCACCTAAGTCCTGTTCTAAATCAAATATCTTCGTATATCTTACCTCAGATACCGCTACTGTTGTCTAAATCATACGCTGCCAATTGTCTTTCTGCTATCATATACTTAATGACAGATAATAATAAAAAAATTACTTCTTTCCGGGAGCTGGGGCTGTCCGATCTAACTTTGGATGTACTCAACAGAATGGGCATTACGGTGCCAACCTCAGTCCAACAGCAAGCAATACCGCCCATGATGCGTTGGTATGATGTGATGGCAAAAGCACCGACCGGAACCGGCAAAACGCTGGCTTTCGGTATTCCGATTATTGAGCATATCGAAAAACACCGCCGCGCACTGCAGGCACTGATCCTTTCCCCGACCAGAGAACTGGCACTGCAGATCGGGCAAGATTTATCCGGTTTTGCCGTCAACAGACCGTGGATCGAAGTAGCTGTCCTATACGGCGGACAGCCAATACGTACACAAATTGAAGCCCTCAGGCGTAAGCCGCAAATTGCCGTAGCTACCCCCGGGCGCTTGATTGATTTGCTCAGACGGCGCAGTTTGCGACTGGATGAGGTTGAAATTGCTATTTTGGACGAGGCGGACCGGATGCTCGACATGGGCTTCATCAAAGATGTGCGCTTTATCCTGGACAAGATGCCCCGTGTCTCCCAAATTGCCCTGTTTTCAGCCACTTTCTCGCGCGAGGTAATGGATATTTCATATCTGTACCAGCGTGAACCGGTTGAGATTAGAGTCGAAGAAATCGGTCAGGACAAGCCTGACATCAAAGAGTATCTGCTTCCCGCGAACGGCGCAGAAAGAATAACCGCCATTCGAAAAATCCTAAGCCTGGCTGATGTCAAACGAGGGATCGTCTTCGTCAATATGAAACAGTCAGCCGATATGGTAGTAAAAAAATTACGGCACTTAAAAATCAATGCCGCAGCCATTCACGGCGATATCAGACAGCAACAAAGAGAAAGAGTCCTCAGCAATTTCCGCAAAGGCAATCTGCGCATCCTGGTGGCAACGGATGTGGCCTCGCGCGGACTGGATATAGAAAATGTCGATATTGTTTTCAACTACGATTTGCCCCTGGAAAATGAGAATTATATTCACCGTATCGGCCGGACGGGACGGGCCGGCAAAAGCGGGATTGCCGTCACTTTCCTATCACCCGGCGGCGAGGATCGGCTCGACACGATCGCTCAGATGACAGGAGCGCAGCTGGAGGAAATAACCGACCTGGATACATTTACATTCTAATAGCGTACACAATAGCGTACAATTAAATTTAAATAAGAGAAAAATAATCACTAATTTGAGGTGGAAAATGGCTAACAAAAAAATTGTAATCGTCGGCAGTGGGATTGCGGGTGTTTCCGCGGCGGAAGCCGCCCGGACGAATGATGCCGAGGCAGAGATTATCATCTATTCCAATGACAGCGATCTCCCTTTTTATCGTCTGCGCGTAGCTGAGGTATTGAAGGATCCGGCCAATGCCGAGAAGCTCTATCTTCATCCGGCAAGCTGGTATGAGGAGCGCCGGATCAAGTTGATACCGGGAATTAATGTGGTTGGGATCGACTGTCAAGATCAGAAGCTGGTTCTGGATAATAATGATGTATTAGCGTGGGATCGTTTGATTTTGGCCTCCGGCAGCAGAAGTTTTATCTTGCCGCTCAAAGGTTTCGAGCGGGAAAACTGCTTCTCGCTCTGGTCGTTGGCTGATGCCAGAAAATTTGCGGCAGCGATCCGCGAACACAATCTGCGAACATGTGCCATTATCGGTGGCGGTCTGCTCGGACTGGAAGCTGCCTGGCAACTGATTCAGGCCGGCCTGAAAGTCAAAATTTTGGAATTTGCCCCCAGTTTAATGGCACGGCAGCTTGACCCCAGAGCCTCCGAACTGGTACGGCAGTATGTCGAAAGCCTAGGTATCACTGTTTTGTTGGCAGCTGACTCAGAGGAAATCATCGGTGAAGACGCCGTCGGCCCTGTGACAGGAATCGTACTAAAAGATGGCCGCTCCGTCGATTGTGATTGTGTCCTGATGTCCGTCGGGGTGCGAGCCAATACGGAAGTAGCAGCCGAGGCCGGCCTTGATATCGGTCGCCGGATCAAAGTTAATACCGCAATGGAGACCTCCTGTCCGCATGTTTTCGCTGCCGGTGATGTCAGCGAAGTGGATGAGGACGGCTTCTGGTTCGGTCTGTGGGCAATCTCCATGAGCCAGGGTAAAATCGCAGGCGCCAATGCCGCCGGCGCTCAATTGCGCTTTGAGAAAGCTGTGCCACCCTATATCGTAAATACACTGAATACCCGCATCGTATCGCAGGGCGATCTGCCCCGGGAAGAAGGCTCAGGTTACCGCTTTGAGATTACGGAAGATGCCGAAAATTACAGCTACAAAAAACTGGTCTACAAGGATGACAAGCTGGTCGGCTTTATCTTGTTAGGCGACTTTGCTAAAGAAATGGTCAGTCTGCAAAAAAAGTTGTAAGGACAATTATTCGCAGTTTGCAGCGCAAAACTGCAAAAATAAGGGGGCCGGCAGCCCCCTTATTTTTCTTTAAATAATACCCTGGTTTAAGAAAATCTTTAGTCGTAGAGAGCAACCAGACGTCCTGTCACCTTATTATCTTCCAGCAACTTGATTCCCTCAGGAATCTGATCGAAGGTGATTGTCGTGATCACTGGATTAATCTTGCCTTCACTGATCAGTTTATTGACATCGATCACATCCTGTAAGGTACCGCCATTGCTGCCTACCAGCGTAGTTTGTTTGAGAATCATGGGTGTAACCTCAATTGTTGTTGTCAGCACACCCATGCCGACCAGTACCACCTTGCCCTGGAAAGCTACCGCTTTCAGAGCTTCGCGGGTTGTGACATCAAAACCTGCGAAGTCAACAATCACTTCGGGTTCAAACTGAGCCAGTTCTTTACAATCAGAAACTACACCTGCCGCACCAAGCTTTTTCGCCAATTCGCGAGCGTTGGCACTGGTATCAGCCGCATAAACCTTGGCTCCGATATTGACTGCTGCTTCCAGCGCAATCATGCCCAGACCGCCAATACCGATCATGCCGACCGTCATACCTTCTTTTATGCCGCCTTTGACAAAAGCCGCATGATAAGAAGTCATGCCGGCATCGGTGCTCGCTGCTGCCTGTGCAAAGGTCACATTATCTGGTATATGGGCCAAATCAGCGGCAGGAGCCAGCACTTTGGTTCCAAAGCCGCCGTCATAGCTATAGCCAGGAGCTCCGGCGCCGCTTGGGCCTGTCGGACAGACAGCCACTCTGTCGCCAACCTTAAAATCTGTGACACCCTCGCCAACTTCACTGATGACACCGGCGATTTCGTGACCCATGATTACGGGCACGGTCATCATA
>JAAZGH010000207.1 GCA_012511325.1 Clostridiales bacterium
CAGCATCTTAAAGTACTCTATGAAGTGCCAAGCGGCCGCATCCTGGGCGCCCAATGCATCGGCAAGGGAGATGTCGTCAAGCGCTGTGACGTAATCGCTGCCATGCTCAAGTTCAACCCTACTCTGGAACATTTGAAAGACCTTGAACTCTGTTATGCGCCTCCTTTTTCCACCGCCCGCGATTCAGTCAACTTTGCCGGCTATGTCGGCCTGAATATTCTCCAAGGTGACTACAAACAAGTGCCTGTCAGCGCGGCCAGGAAACTGGTTGAAGCAAATGCCTATATCATTGACCTGAGAGAAGCAAGAGAATTTGCGTCCGGCCACCTTAAAAATGCGATCAATCTGCCCCTCTCTCAGCTGCGCGACCGCATGAATGAAGTGCCCAAAGACCGGCCGGTCTATTTATACTGCCGTACTTCGCTCCGCAGCTATAATGCTGCCCGGGCATTGCAGAACAGAGGCTGGGATAATATCTGGGGTCTGTCCGGCTCAATTATCGGTGTCTCGTGGTACGAATGGTTTGAAGATCAAAGAACCGGCAGAGAGCCCATTGTGACTAAATACCGGTTTAGATGAGTGTTTAGTATAATTAGCTTAAAGACGCTGATACTTAATTGATGCAACCAGAGGAGGATTAACAATGAATGAAACCCTAATTACGATATTAGATCGCAGCACGACCCGTTCTTTTACGGAGCAACCACTGGATGATGATCAGCTGGCTGCCCTCAAGAACGCAGCTCTGGCAGCGCCGACCGCCAGGAACAGACAGGAAAACCGTTTTCTTTTTGTTACCAATAAGGATTTGTTGGAGAGAGTCAATCAGAAAGTGCTGGAATTGTTGGCAGCTGAAGACGGACAGACTTCTCTCAACCGCATGAAAGAGCGCGGAGCCAGAAGCGTTTTCTATGACGCGCCTTTGGTAGTATTCATCTATTCCAAAGCCAGCAAATATGCCTATCTGAATGCCGGCATCGCAGTGCAAAATCTTGCCCTGGCCGCGCATTCTCTCGGTCTTGGCTCCTGTATCAATGGCCTCTGCACCGATGCATTAAAAACTGATGTGCCCGGCAATCTGGCCGCCGAGATGGGGCTGGAACCTGATGATCACTGTCATATTGCCATTGCCATCGGTCATATTGCTCAAGACAAAGAACCGCACAGCTTTGACTATTCACACTGCCGGGACATCGAATAATAAGGTTTCCGGATATTGCGGGGATCCATAATCATATGAATGACAATCAACAGCAAAAAGACTGCCGGACAGCGGCTGATTATATTCGCCCCCGTCTGAAAAAACCGCCTAAGATCGGTATCATCTTGGGAACCGCATTAGGTAGCCTGGCCAATGAGATCACTGTTTCGGCGCAGTTCCCCTATCGGGAAATACCTGGCTTTCTGCAGGCAACTGCCCCTTCCCATGCCGGACTGCTCATTAACGGCAGTCTGGCAGGGCAGGATGTCGTATGCATGTCAGGACGTTTTCACTACTATGAGGGTTATTCTTTCGCGCAGCTCGCCGCGCCGATCCAATTGTTCAAATTGCTGGGTGTACAGTTGGTAATTATCACTAATGCCGCTGGGGCAATCAATCTCTCATATCGGCCGGGAGATCTGATGTTGATCTCCGATCATCTGAACTTTATGGGCGCAGCGCCGACCAGAGGACCCAATCCGGACGAGTTTGGTCCCCGTTTCTTCGATGTCTCGCATGTCTATGCGCCTGAACTGCGCTTGTTGGCTAAAGAAGTGGCCGGCACTCTCGGAACCGGCCTCCATGAAGGAGTTTATGCCTATATGACGGGGCCTCAGTTTGAAACGCCGGCCGAAATCCGTGCCTTAAGGACCCTCGGCGCTGACGCCGTAGGCATGTCAACAGTGCCCGAAGCGCTTGCGGCTGCTCATTGCGGTCTGCCCGTCCTGGGTATCTCCGTCTTAACTAATATGGCCTCCGGTATCCTGCCGGTAGACGCGCCTATCTCCCAGGTCGAAGAGATCGGAAATATTGCCGCCGCAGACCTTGCCACTCTGATCAAAGGCGTGCTCTCCGCCTTGCCCTAGGATAGACCCTTGCTGCCATCCTTTGCCAACGTCACTGAAATTCCAACTTGTATAAGTAGCAGCACTGTAACCGCTCGTGTAAGACAGCGTATTAATTTATTTTTCATATGTAATCTCCGATTAATTAATAAAGTGAAATCACGATAGATGAAAAACTATTTGCTATCTGCACGAACATAAAATGTGCTTCTACCGGAGCCTTTTCTGATGATAAGGCCTTCCTCAGTAAGCTTCTTTAATGCTGCAAGTACAGATGATCTTCCTATACTTGGGCAGTGAGCCACAACATCCGCCCCGGTGAACTTACCTATTTTTTCTTCAGTGTATTTTTTTACAATATCATACGCTGTACGGTTGTTACCGCTTTCGGTCATTAATCCGACTCTCTCTTCAAATTCCGTATAACAGGCCAATATCGTCTGTAACATATATCTAATAAAAGGCGTTGGATCATTTTCCTCTTCATGCCATCCAGCGTCAGCCTCTTCAAGCGTATCGTAGTAACGATCTTTCGTTTTTTCTATCTGCTTTTCGATACTGATATATTTCCCCACACTATATCCATTCTTATACAGGAGGAGAAGAGTGAGCAGTCTGCTCATCCTTCCATTGCCGTCATTGAAAGGATGTATGCAAAGAAAATCACAGATAAATGTCGATATAAGAATCAGTGAATCTATTTTTTCATTTGCGATAGCCTGCTCATAGGCGCTACACAGATTCTCAATCGCATCCGGCGTATCATACGGAGCAACAGGAGTAAATCGTGTAATTACAGTTCCATCCGGTTTTGTTTCATTAATGTAGTTCTGAACACTCTTAAAATGTCCTCCGTATGACAATCCTGTCCTTTTCAAAAGATCTCTATGAAGCTGCAGGATGTAAGCAGACCTAATAGGAATATATTCGTTACTCTCGTGAATTGTATTTAAAACATCCCTATAGCCCATAATCTCATCTTCATCACGATTACGGGGAGTTGTCTTTTCCTCAAACAATTGCTTCATTCGGGCACTCGTAGTAACAATACCCTCTATTTTATTAGATGCTTCCGTACTCTGTATTTTTGCAATATCAATCAAACGATCTAACTCTATCGGTTTCCAGCGTATGAATAAATCCTGTCTTCCTTTGCACTCGTGTATTTTTGCGACAAGATACAATATGTCTGTATCCCATGCTTTATCTATAAGCCCACTATAATCAAATGATCTCATAAGAACCCCTTTCGTCCAGCATTCTTTCTTTTCGTCCAATTATACTCGTTTTTGGACGAAAATCAATCTTTTGGACATAAAAAGAACCCGCAGTCCTCTAATGAGATGAAGCATCAGCGCTTTTTTGATTAATAACCGGAGAATCACACTTCCGCACAGAAGATTTATCTACAGTGACCAGAGGATGCGATCTGAATATACATTTAATGTCGCTGCTTGGCTCCGGGCTCCTATAAGCTTACCACACGATTTCTTCCCGATTCTTTTGCCCTGTATAATGCTTGATCTGCATTATCAATAAAATGTTGTATGGTCTTATCGCTATCCGGCAGGCCTGAATAAACACCTACACTGACAGTACACTTAAACTCGCGATTTTCCTCAAACACCAAATTTTCTACTGTTTGACGTATTCTGTTTCCTACCAATACAGCTTGTTCATTATTTGTTTTGTATAAGAGAATTAAAAATTCCTCTCCTCCGAATCTGCAACATAGGTCTACCGGTCTTACACTTTCAGATATTACCCTGGCAACAATTTTCAACACTTCATCGCCAAAAAGATGGCCATAAATGTCATTTACCTTTTTGAACAAATCTATATCAACAAAGAGAAAAGATAGTGATTCCTGTCCTCTCAAAGCCCTTTGATAATATGTCTCTGCCTTATTCATAAAATATCTTCTATTATGTATTTGAGTTAAGGGATCCAAGTTAGAGCTTTCCTTCAACAATTCATATGAACGTTCGTACATGATGAGTAAGAACCCCGTTCCATTTACAAACATAAGCAAAAGCAACAAGACGAATGTTAAACTCTGAAGAAAACTATTGGTAAGCAAATTTATATCTGCATTTAATAGTGAATTGACAGCTCTCAATAGAAGTAAGGTAAGGAAAAACAAGTTGATTACTCCAATAAATTTTTCGAACCTACTCCCCGGATTGTTTGTGATATTTAGCAAATACGGAATCACAAGCACACAAAAAACACCTAAAGACGCCATCGCAATTCTAATATTTCCTGTACCAAGCAATATCTCAAAAACCAAAAATAAGATAATAGATAATGCTAACAACGCACTTTGCAATCTAAACCATATCATTTTTGTTTTTTTATTCATTTTTAAAACAAGTAATGAATCCAGGTAAAAACTAATAAAAAGCAGTATATTGCCAAAGTAAACTGAAATTATGTCACTTATATCTCCGCGTAAGAATAAAAAGAGCCAGGCGGTTGCCTGTAAGGTCTTGGCAATGCCAAATCTCTGTATAAGTTTTTTTTCATGATCTGATTTATGATATAAGTAGTATCGTAATGTCAAAAAAGCCAATGCTAAATTCCCCAAGAATAAAATGCCAATCATGGTTTTTACATCTAGTGTAACTGTGACTCCCAATAGTATTTGATAATGCATCTTCTCCCCCTCATCCTTCTTTCAAGTATTTTTCGACATTGAGCCTTCGAACACGGCGCTCCTTTTATTTTAAATAGCTATTTGTAAAAGCAGATTCCGCCATTTGCTGTAATTTTGACATGAATAAGCTTTTATGTCACTGTTGTAGATCTTTTTACACTCTGAGCCCGCTAAAAACAAAGGACTCCGGTATTGCTGCAATGCCGGAGTCCTTTTGTGGCATCGCACAGCAAAATGAATACAATCCACTTGAAAGTTTGGCTTGGGTGCATTTGGGCGCAGAACCTGGGGTTGGGGGTGCATTTCTAAAAATTGTGTGCAACGCTCAGCTGTGGGTGCAAATCAATACTCCAAGCTGTCTTTGTCCAACAAAAAGTCGTAAATATTCATGATTGTGATGCCCTGCTCGTTGCGCCAGAGAGGTGTCTCATGGGCAACAACAATTATTTTTTTGAATGAATCCGGTATTTTTACAAGCGAAGCTTGTTCCTGATTCATTTTTTTCAAATCTGGTATCGCGAAGACAGACTGGATATAGTATCGCTGACTTCCTCTATTAGCAACGAAATCAACTTCGAGCTGTTTGCGTGTGATCTTTCCTTCTTTGTTTTTTTCGTCGTGGGTAACAATGCCTACATCCACGGAATAGCCACGTATCAAGAGCTCGTTATAAATAATGTTTTCCATCA
>JAAZGH010000021.1 GCA_012511325.1 Clostridiales bacterium
ATCACGAAATTTACTCCATTTCGGAAATCACCTGCACTAATCATAAATACCTCCGTAAACGCCTGTTCGCGCATATATTCATCTTTCGCATATATTCTATGCTATATCCGATCAGTCCGCAAACCATTCTGACTGAACAGTATTTAATGAATTTAGCGCAG
Source organism: Clostridiales bacterium (assembly GCA_012511325.1). Classification (GTDB taxonomy): domain Bacteria; phylum Bacillota; class Clostridia; order Saccharofermentanales; family DTU023; genus UBA1046. Next base: position 162 of record JAAZGH010000021.1, read on the forward strand.
GATATCCTCAAGAGAATCATAATCCCTTTTGTCAATCAGCAGCGTTTCGAACCATCTTTTAAACTTAATCGAGATTATTTCCTTTTGAAAACGGGGTTTGACCAACAGAATAAAGACACCTGCTCTTTTACCCGCCAAAACATCTGTAAAAATTTGATCCCCAACCAAAACTGCTTGATCAGGAGAGATTTGATAGCTCTGCATAATTTTTAAGATTCCGGAAGTACCTGGCTTGCCGGCTCTACCTTCATATGCGATTCCTGTCGCTTCCGCAAATTGGTAACCTCGATTACCGTGCGCATTAGTCAGCAGTGCAGGAATTAATCCAGCTTCCTTTACTGCAGCAATAACATTATTTGCGTACTCGTCACCACTGCTGGATCCATGTTGAGCTAATGTATTATCCAGATCCAGCATAACGACTTTAATTCCACGCTCTATAAGCTTGTACCAATCAACTCGCCTAAGGTCTGTTACATACCAGTCAGGCATCATTTGCTTGCGAAAATTTTTCAGCCACATATTTATTTATTTTAGCATTCCCTAAGCCGTTGCTCCAATTATCCTGAGCTATAATTAAGGTCGGAGGCTGCTCAAGACTTTGTCTGCATCAAAGAAACGACCAAGTTTTTGCCTTTGAGGTCTTCTCAATTCATCACCACCGACATATACCTTGTCGGTATGGACATGACCTTTACCAGAAACCATATATGCTTTATCCCCATATCCTGAAAGAATGCGGAAACCGGCATCAGTCAAAAGTGATAATCTTGAGTGATCAGAAAGGACATGATCGCCATTTGGATAATGCAAAACTCTAACTTTACCAAGTAAAGGCTCAACCTCATCCTGCCATTTTTTTAAATCCTGCGCTATAACGCCAAGATTGCTGTTTGGAATATTAATGCCGCCCCAGGTATTACTGGCAAGAGTATATCCCTCTATACGCAACTCTTCAGCAATTTTCTTTATCTTAGCTTGATTGCTTATTAATTCTTCCTGACTTAACTCAATAGGGTCAAGCTGCAGTTGTTGTCTCTCATTATTCCAATTATTCAGCGAAGCCTGGGAATATACATGACCAAAAATACCGCGATTAGCAGTAATGGCTAACGTAGCTTTGGCACCATCATAAGAAAACTCCGGATGCTCTTGGCAGAAAGCATTGAGTATCCCTATTTCGGAATTGGCTTCAAGCACTGCTCGACTTCCTGTATTATGGTCTGTCAATACCCCGGCAATTTTATTCTGGTCTGTCAATTCCAGACACTCCGCTGTCCCACTCTCTGCTCTTAAAGGAGAATATGCAAAGCTTTCAAAAACCAGGATTAAAGGCTTCTTGCCTTCAGGAATAATGATTGGTGTGTACGTGCCCTTCTCAGAAATAAAGCTATCCCCGGATACTAAGATATAATCATTTGTTAGCAGTTGGTTTAAGATAGATTTGAATTCATCGGCAGTAATCATCAAGGAGTCAGCCTGCTTGGCATAAATATCATTGTCAAAAGCACGTGCAGGATCAACAATAATCGGCCTCATTGTTATATGTTCTATAGCTTGATTCCAACTAACTTGGACAGAGTCAGTGACCGAACTGATCTGACTATACCAGCTCAAAAACTCCGGGTCGTCCGGAAAGAAAACCATAACCTCTGTCAGTGCTTTTTTAGCTGTATAGTATCTGCCATTTTCGAGATATTGAGATATTATATGGTGATACTCATCATAGACTATTTGCGCGATCTCACCCTTTCTGCGCTCCACATATTTTCTAACTGTTAATGGCACTTCTTCCAATAATAAGTTATTCCAAAGTTTGTACGCCATAGGCCAATTTCTTTCACTTGCAAATTGTTCTGCCTTTTTAACATCGTCTTGAACAAGTTTAATTGTTTCTAAAGAATCAAATATGGGCTTAACTACTGATTGAAAACGGTCAATTTTTTGTAGAACATTTAGCTGTTCTACAAAAACTGACTCTGTAATATTGTCTTTAACAAATTCAATGGCCTGCCCTTCCAAAAACTCAATTATCAGCTCAGTGCTGATAATACCGGTAATTGACAGAAAATTTTTATCTTCAGCGGAAAGACTCTTACCCTCTTTAACCTGCTTAATAATGGCTAATGTCTTGTCTTTTATATGAGTTTCGATAATATGCATCTCCGACAAGTTAGCCTCTCTGACCGCTTTCGATTTAGTGTTATCAAAGGCAACATCTCTAGTCGAGGAATACAGCTCCATTAAATGTTGATAATCCTTTTCCTCTATGGCTTTCAGATATATATTGGAATCATGCACAACTTTTTAGGGCCAGATAGCTATTACTACAGCTATGGTAACAGAAAGCAGAAGCAGCATAATTATTAGAATACGAAGTCTGCTCCTTGCAGCCTTATGGTATCTGTCAGGTCCTC
>JAAZGH010000208.1 GCA_012511325.1 Clostridiales bacterium
GCCATAGTTCAATTCCGATGGGGATTGACAGCATCCGCGTCGGTAATCTGCGCCAAATGACGACTTATCCGGTTGAGGTGCTGTTCATAGTCGGCACCGATCAGAACAATTTCCCGCCTCGCAGCGCGGATGAGGGCTATCTGCGCGACAATGAACGCGCACTGCTGGCTGAGCATAGCCGGAAGATGTTTCCCAGCCATCAGGCGGATCTGCCGCTGGCGCGGGAATGGCAACTGCAGCAGTTGCTGACGGCGCCGCGCGGGCAGCTGTATCTGACCACGCCGTCTCTCAATCGGGATGAGGTTTCTCTGGTCCAGAAACAAATTGAAGAGCGAACGGAGACCGTGACCGTCCTGCTGTCCGACCCCTTTGCGCCTTCGCCGATGTGGAATACGGCTAAGATCGCGCAAAGACAGCTGAATCTGGCGCTGGCCGATCCAGTTGCCCGCTACAGACCGCTTGGCGACCGCGAGGCCTGGCTTGAAGCACTGAAATTATTGGACAATATGGCCGGGCTGAAATTGCGACCGGAGCGGCGGCCTGAGCTGCTGCGACTGCCCCGGGATCTGGTGCGGACGCTGATTTTGCCGCGCGACCGGATGAGTGTGTCGCAGTTGCAGCGCTATAATCACTGTCCTTATAGCTATCTGGCAACTTATCTGTTGCGCCTGCATGAGCGTGAGATCTGGCAGCCGAGCGCCAGGGAGCAGGGCAGTCTCTTGCATGCGGTGATGGAGCTGTCGATCAAGGAATTGATGGCATCCTGGCAGGGGGTGGCAGAGACGGGTCAGAAAGCGGAACTGGCGCAGGCCTGGCAGTCCGGTCTGACTGCCGGCAAGCTTGAGCAATATTTCGAGACCGCAGTCGAAAACGCGGGACTGATGCACTTCGGTTTCCCGGAGGTTAGGGGGCAGATGAAGCGGCGGATTTTAAGTTACGCTCTGACGACTCTGCAGCTCACGGCGGATCAGATCAGGCGCGACTTGCTCTTTCCGAGGGCGGTGGAATGGAAATTTCCTCTGCCCGAACGGGATAATCTTAAGCTGATGTCGGATGACTGGCAGGTGACTCTCACCGGCACGATTGACCGGATCGACACAGCGGGAAATGATTTTATTCTGATTGACTATAAGCGCGGCCGCCGGCAGATTCTGCTGGCGGATCTGGTGCACGGCCTGAACCTGCAACTGCCGCTTTACCTTAAGGTTTTCAGCCATCTGTATCCGGAGGCCGCGCCGCGCGGCTTCGGTTATTTTACTTTTGCCGACCGGCGGAGCGATAATCGCCTGGGGATCATGCCCGTCCCGACTGATCCTGCCGGACTGCTGCGCGACGCCTTCGACAAACAAAAAATGACCGGCAGCTCTGAGGAATTGCTGTTGATAGCAGACTTTGCCGCTGACCGCGCGCAGGCGACCATGGCGGATATTCTCAGCGGTGAACTGGGGGCCAGGCCGACTGTGCTGCGGGCCGGGCAGTCGCCTTGTTCTTATTGCCAGTTCAAAGTGCATTGCTTATATGATGGCCGCACCGGGCGTGACCGGGTACAGATCGCCGGCGCGCCAAGCGAATATGAGGCCCGGGCTGCAGCAATGATTGAAGACTGGCGGCAGCAGCGTAAGGAGAAGCAGAGGTAGAGCGAGAATGGCGATTAAGTGGACGGCCGAACAACAGCAGACCTTTGCTTATGACGGGGAGCGGGATCTCCTGATTTCCGCCGCCGCCGGTTCGGGCAAGACAACTGTTCTGACCGAGAGGATTGTCCGGCGCCTGATTGCCGGTTTGATTGAGCCGGATCGGATCGCGGTTATGACCTTTACCGAGCTGGCTGCCGCTCAGATGGCACAGAAGATCGAGTCGGCGATCAGAAGCTATCAGGAGAAAGAGACCGACCCGGCCGCCAGGCAGCGGGCCCGCGAGCTGGTCAGGCAGTTGCCGGCCATGCAGATTTCCACGATCCATTCCTTTTGTCACAGCGTAATTGCCGATTACCTAAGCGAGCTGGTTGATGAGGACGGGGTGCCCTTGATCGAACCTGGTTATCAGGTGTTGAAAGAAGAAGAGAAGAAACTGCTGGTAGACCGGGCGATCGATGATGTGCTGGGCGCAATCTATCGCCTGGCCGCCGGCAGTGAAGCTACACTCGGCGCCGGCTCTAACTCAGCTTCCTCAGCGGTACGAACAGGTCCGGACTACTACGGCGCTGCCGAGGATACTGATACGACTGAAGCCGTCACCTCTTCCGCGCCGGGTACTCTTCTTCCGACTGCTTTGCTTTCCCGTGAGCTCCCGCAGCCCCGTGATGAGATCAAGCCCTTTGTAGCGGCGGGGCCGGACCGCACCTTGGCCGCCTGGCTCGCTGACTTCGATCTCTTGGCCGCCGCTATCGCGCCCGGCTATGATGATCAGGGTCTGCGTGACAATTTGGCCCGGATGCTCAGTCAGCTCCGCAGTATGGCCGATTATCCCCGGTGGGTTCAGGCCGAGCTGACCGCAAATTACCATAGCTGCCGCAGCTGGACGGACTCAGACTATGCCCGGGATTTATTTGCAACCCTGCGCAGCCATCTGGAGCCGGCACTGGCAGATCTGCGACTATTGCAGACCCTGCCCTATTGGGAGCGGATTTTCGATCCCCGCGAAAAAGCCAAGACTATCACGGCGCTCAAACCGGCTATGCAGGCGATTGCCACCGTGCTGCCCGCTCTGGCCGAAGTCCTGGTTACTGATGATTGGGATGCGATCAATCATCTGGGGCTGACCCTGCCGCCGATCACGGTCCTCAAAGGAGGCCGCGGCGAGCAAGCTCAGGAATTCAATGCCCTGTTCAATACTCATATCGCTCAGGTTCTGGCTCTGATCACAACCAATTTCCAGAATACGCGCGGCACTCCGATTGCCCAATATTTTGACGATGTCTATCCCTGGTTCAGTCTCAGCCAATCGGAGATTGAAAACAGCCTGGGGAGTACTTTCGGCCCTCTCGCCCGCCTGTTCGAACTAATTCTGCTGGTTGACAGCCGCTACCGTACGCTGAAGCTGCGGCAGAACAAAGTCGATTTCAATGACTTTGAGCACGATGCTCTCCGCTTGTTGCGCCAACCTCAGATCTGCGCCGAATATCGCCGGCGCTATCTGGAGGTCTATGTCGATGAATATCAGGACACCAGCAGTATTCAGGAAGCGGTCATCACATCTTTCGCCAGCGACAATCTCTATCTGGTCGGCGATATCAAGCAAAGTATCTACCGCTTTCGCTATGCCAACCCCGATCTCTTCCGGGGCAAGCAGGAGCGTTTTACCCCTTATGAGGCAGAAACGAAGGCGTTATCGGGTGGTCCGGAGGGATATATCATCCGCCTTAACCGGAATTTCCGCAGTCTGCCCGGCATTATCGATTTCGTCAATCAGGTCTTCAGCTCTTTCCTCGCGAAAGAGACAGGCGAGATCGAATACGACTATAAAGAGGCTCTGATCGCCGGCCGGGCCGCTGAGCCGGATCAGGGTTTGCCGGTGGAGTTTTTGCTCGCGATCGGTACCGCTGAGACGGAAGAGACATCTGAAGCAGAGAATCCGGAAGAGGCAGCCACCGGCGAAATAGCAGAGTCAGTAAGCGCGAATACGGCAAATTCTGCAGTTCCGGTTGATTCATCATCTACCGCTTATGCAACCGGCTTCTCTGATGAGCTCCTGGCGGAACTCGGTCTGACAGCGGATCCCCGCGGTCAGGAAGCGGCGGCGCTGCTGGCTGTAGCCCGGATCCGGGAATTACTCAGCATGACCTCGTATAAGTTGAGCGATATCGCTATTCTGGCACCGCAGCACAAGACATTGGAGATCTGGCGCCAGGTTCTGACCGGTCACGGCATCCCTGTGGCCGGTATTCCCAAGCGGGAATTTCTCGATTCGCCGGTTCTGCGGCAACTGGAAGCTTTAGTACAAGTACTCGACAATAGCCGACAAGACATTCCTTTAACCTCAATTCTTCTTTCCGGCCTTCTGGGTGAGAGTCTGAATGAAGAGGAGCTGTTGCAGATCGCAGCGAGCGCGGAAGCTATGACTGTGGTTCTCCCGACCTGTAAACCGGGACAGCTGCCGGGAACTGCCAATACAGCGGCAGACAGTGAACGTGGAATCCTCGCCGGAACGGCTGCGGCGAAAGCGCTTGAACCCGCCTTATCGCAAGATGATGATGAGAGTGCCCGCACGGTCTATTACCGTGATCCTTACTATCTGCGCCTGGAGAGGTTCGCCGCAACAGGTAGTTCAGATCGGGGGGAGATAGCAACAGCGACCGCAGCAGGAAATCCAAACCAAAGACAGACAGAGGCATTTGTCGCGGCGAGCAGCACGAATCGGGAACAGACGACAACATTCGCCGCAGCGAGTAGCACTGCCCGGGAGCAAACGGCAAAACTGCGGAGCAAGGCGCGCCGCCTGCTGGACAAGCTCGCCGCTTGGCGTCGGCTGTCCGAGGATATCCCGGTATCGGCACTGTTGACACGCATTATTGCCGACAGTGGCTATGCGGACTATCTTGAGCACCGCAGCTATGCCGGCGAGAATTTGACGGACCTGGAAAGTTTTCTCGACTGGGTCAAATTGCTGGAGCAAAACCAGCCGCTTAGTGTCAATGCGCTGGCCGGCTATATCCGCAATCTGCGCGAGAAAGAAAGTCAGCCGGAGGAAATCGAGCCGGCTGTGTCTTGCGGCGATGCTGTGCGGGTTTTGACTGTCCACGGCAGCAAGGGGCTGGAATTCCCGGTCGTATTCCTGGCCGGGCTGGACTCCGCCTATCATCAGCGCGACCGCTACCAGTTTGCCAGCCTCAGCGAACAGGTGGGCATCACCAGCTATAGCATTGACCCGAACGGCGCCGGCACCTATTTGAATCTGCCGCATCAGATACAGCTCGACGCTGAGAAAATGGCCGAGAAAGCTGAAAAATGGCGTTTGTTATATGTCGCCATGACCCGCGCCCGGGATCGACTCTACCTGGTTGACGCTTTGGATAAACCTTATGGCGGGATTGCCTCGAATCAGAAAGATCTGGAGGCTGCCGCGGCCTTGGCCAAGGCCGGAGATGGCCGCCTGCAGGCGGAGACCCTGCGCCGGATCCGCCACAACCGGGAGCTCATCTTTCACCTGTTGTATCTGCGAGACGAAGAGCTGGGAGCAAAGGTACTGGCCGGCACGAAAGGCAATTTCCGCTTCCCGCATCTGCAAGTTCGCCTGACACCCCTAAATGAGCTGGTGCAGCAAGTTTATCAGGAGACCATCCGCAATCTCACTGACCACATTCCGCCAGCGCCGGATTTGACTGCCGTTCCTACTCCACCCGCGCACAGTGCCGGCTCCGAAGTTGCCGCTGAACGCGCGGTCACCGCAAACGCCGGCCCCGACTCATCTATAATGCCAACAGCCGGCGAGGCCGCGCGGCTGACCAAGCTGCTCAGCGCCGATGTCTCGGGCGGCATCCTGGCCACTGCCCCGGCCAAGATTACGGTCAGCGAACTCAAACGCCAGATCACAGCGCTGGCCGACGCGGAGCGAGCGGCCGAAGGGCTCAGCAGCGAAGCCGCCCTGTTCTCCGACATGGCTTTCCGGCTCCGGCAGCCGGCGGAGAAATCTATTTCTCAATTTGATGATACGAAGGCGCCGGCAAATGCGCCCCGGCCAATAAAGTCAAGCCCGGTTGATTACCGGCGCCGGGCTCAGATGTCCGCGGCACAGCTCGGCGTTGCCCTTCACACTGTCTTTCAATTCCTGGACTTTGCCCGCCTGGATCAGGCTGAGGATGTGCAGCAGGAGTATGAACGGCAGCTGAACCGGATGGTAGCCGGGCAGCGCCTGTTGCCGGAAGAGAGAGCGGAAGTGCAGGGTTTTGCGGATAACGCTCTGCAATTTGCGCGCTCTCCAAGCGGAAAACGGCTGCTGCGGGCGGACAGAATTTACCGGGAACAACCTTTCACACTGGCTATTCCGGCTCTGCTCCCACTATCCGCATCGCCGATTGTTGATCAGGCCCTATCCGGACAGAGCATCGCTGTTCCCGGTCAAACCGGCCCCGATCTGTTAAGAATTGATCAATTTTCGCAGCATGTAACAACAACTGCGGACACTTCCCGGCAGACGACATTTGACAGCAGCAATTTCAGACTCGCCGTGCCGGAACCTGGCACTGCGATTACTCTGCTGCAGGGTATGATCGATCTCTGGCTGGCGGATGACGAGGGCATCCTGCTGCTGGATTTCAAATCTGATCAAGTATCAGCTGATCCCGCTGAGGCTGCCAGAGTAATCCGCGAGCGCTATCGCATTCAGATCGAAGTCTATGCCGAGGCCATCCGCCGCGCCACCGGTCAAACCGCCATCGACAAGAAAGTCTGGCTGATCAGACCCGGAATCGAAGTCACATTCTAAGCAGTCACATCCTTCGCGGTGACAGCCGGGGGAGTATGTCATAATCATTCTAAAGGAGAAAAATACAGTAAGCAAAAGGGTTTCAGAGCTTCCGCAAAGTACGAAATTAGAAAACTGTTCTCAACAACTAATAACCCGACACTATTTATGTCTGGTTAAGTTGAATAAATGTCGGGTTAAATAAAACGGAAAGAACAAGTGTGAAATGATACTTTAGAGTTTACGCAAAGTATTGTTGATGATGTTTATATCGAATCCGGATGGCGGAAACTTCTATAATATAAATAGAACTAAGGCTGCTGTGCGTAAAATTTTTGAAAAACGAAAGTTTTGCGCATATAATGTGTTAAGGAGGTCGTCATGTTTATTAAAAGAGAAAACCTACTCAACACACTCATCCGCTATAGACACAAGGATTTGGTCAAAATCATTACCGGTGTCAGACGCTGCGGTAAATCAATCTTATTAAACGAACTGTTTTACCGCTATTTGCTTGATGACGGAGTCCAAGCCGACCATATCATAAAAATTGCCTTCGATATGAAAAAATGGGAGAACCTGCGCAAGTCCGATGAACTATATTCATATTTACTCGGCCTTTTCGCTGACGATGAGAAGTATTATCTTCTGCTCGATGAAATTCAGATGGTTGATGGATTTGAGGAAGTTCTCAATGAAGTTCGCAGCGAATACAACACCGATATCTATGTAACAGGTTCAAATTCAAAGTTGCTTTCGAGTGATATCAACACCATATTTCGAGGCAGGGGCATAGAAATAAAATGCTTCCCTCTGTCC
>JAAZGH010000209.1 GCA_012511325.1 Clostridiales bacterium
GCTTTAGGACCAGCATAACAGCAAGAATGGCAATCAGCGCCAGCGACACACCGACAACTGTATAGTATGCTACATTCTCTTTTCTCTTTTGCGCCTGCCTTGTTGGTCTTGCCGGCGGACGTTGTCTGGAATTCATATTTTTCTCCCTGTCAGTACACTTAAGTGATTACTATAGAATAGCATTTTTCAAATGAAACTTCACCCTGTTAATATGACCTGATAGAATAACTGACAGGATTATCTTCAGCAGAGGTGCAAATGGATCGTTCAAGTGGTGTATTGCTGCCTGTTTTTTCTCTCCCGGGTCCGTATGGTATCGGGAGCATCGGCGCTGAGACCGGCAAGTTCGCAGAAAAATTGGTTGCCGCCGGTTTCAGATACTGGCAGGTATTGCCCTGCGGACATACCGGAGCAGGCAATTCGCCGTACCAAGCTTTCTCGGCATTCGCCGGCAATCCCAATCTTATTGATCTCGATCAGCTGGCAGCTGAGGGACTGCTGACAAAAAAAGAGCTGGACACCGCGCGATATGCCGGTAAAGCGAACAGAATTGATTACGGCTGGCTTTGGCGAACCAGATCAGCCCTGCTGCGCCTGGCCTTTTCGCGTCTGGATAAAACTACCGGATCTGAGCTGACGGAATTTATCAATCAGCAACAGCACTGGCTGATTCCCTACGCAAATTTTTTGACTTTGAAACAGCATCACGATTTCAGACCCTGGTGGGAATGGCCGGAACCCCTGAAAATGGCAGAAGATGATGCGGTTAGCGCTTTCATCTCCGAACATCGGGATACATATCATTATTACTGCTTTCTGCAATTTGCTTTTCAGCGACAATGGCAAAACAGCAAAACCAAAATCAACCAATCAGGAATAAAAATTATCGGCGATCTTCCCTTCTATCCCGCAACTGACAGTGTTGAAGTCTGGAGCAGACCTGATTTATTCGAGCTGGATCAAAGCAAAGCCGTAATTAGAGTCTCAGGTGTACCGCCTGATTATTTTTCGACTACGGGACAGCTTTGGAATAATCCATTATACGATTGGGATAAGATGGCTCAGGATAATTACCGTTACTGGCATGAAATCCTGTCTGCCGCCTTATATCTGTATGATGCCGTCAGGCTTGACCATTTTCGCGGCTTTGAATCATACTGGGCCGTACCCGCCGGAGCCAAAACCGCTGCGGAAGGGCGATGGGAAAAAGGCCCGGGACTTAAGCTGTTTGAGCCTCTGCTGCGTGCTTTCCCCGCTGCCTGTCTCTTAGCCGAAGATTTGGGCGAGATTACAGCGGATGTGCGCAATCTTCTCGCAGCTACCGGTCTGCCCGGCATGAAGGTACTGCAGTTTGCTTTTGACCCCGACTCCATCTCCCGGGATCGGCCGCACAATTATCCACAACAGATTGCCGCTTTCACGGGCACGCATGACAATAATACACTGATGGGCTGGCTGCACAGTCTCAAAAAGCGTGAATGGGAATTGGTCAGAGATTATTTCGGTCTAAGAGAGGGATCATCCTCCAAGACAGTTAGGAATAATTTGCGAATTATCCTGCGAACATTATGGCAAAGCCAGGCCGGACTGGTAATCTGTCCGGTTCAGGATCTGCTGGGGCTGAGCTCCCAATACAGAATCAATACACCCGGCTGCACGGACAATAACTGGTTGGTAAGGATGACAGACGCGCAATTGGACCGGATTGACATTGACTGGTTCAGACGCCTGAATGAAATAACCGAGAGAATATAGTTTACAGTAATTCTTTACCCAAATAGCTCCTTATAAGGCACATAATTTCATCCTCTATGTCACAGGATGGCAAAGGATGCTAAAAAGCCAGCTTATGAAAGCAGAAAAATTAAAAATAAATTAAGCCCTGCCAATAAAAATATATCCCAATTTCGTCATAGTGAGTGAAAGGGGGATAAAGCATGGATAATGAAAGCTTGAGAGACAAACTAATAGCTTTACATAGTGGCGATAAGATAGCATTTGAAGAAATCTACAACCATCTAAAAACGCCGATGTATACGATTATCCTGCGCATTACGCAGGATAGGTCGTTATCAGAGGACATATTACAGGAAGTTTTTCTCAAATTGTATCAGTCGCCGCCTAAGCCCCCCATCAGGAAGCCTCGCGCATATTTATTCCAGATGGCGCGCAATCTGGCAATTGATAACGTGAGAAAACTGCCACAGTATGTTGATTGGGATAGTATTGAGAACATTGTGTATCTTCCGCCGGACGACTTTTCAGCCAAAATGGATATTGACCACGCCATGAAGACCCTGCCTTTGCAGGAATGTCAAATCGTGTCTTTACGCATTAACGGCGGACTGAAATTTCGGGAAATTTCCGATGTGATGGGCATTCCGTTGGGAACAGTCCTTTGGAGATACCAGAAGGGGATTACACAATTACGGTCTATTTTATCCGGAGGTGTAAAATGAAAAAATTAATAGCTTTTTTAATAGCGCTCACGTGCATTTTAGCTTTGTCCGTGACGGCGCTGGCCGCTAATTCGGACAACAACAAATCTTTGTCTCCTGATAGTGATAAATATAAAAACATCGTAGCTCTGTATGAACATTGGGAAACAAACGGGTATCCTGACAATGTTGGATTTGTTTTCAGCACGGACGGCAGTGAAAACAATCTCACCGTTCTTCTTGTAGGAGATGACGGTACGGCGGAGAATAAAATTCGCAGTATGCTGATAAGCGATGCAGGCCTTTCCTTTGGTAGCGCGAAATATTCATACAATGAGTTATTGGCGATTGCCAACGAGATCACC